>JAJRAX010000295.1 GCA_028679775.1 Methanothrix sp.
TAGGCATTAGTTCTGGCCTCGTGTTTCTGATGATCGTCCTCATCCTGGTGGCACAATTAGCCCTTCCCCCAGAGCTGAGATCCTCAGGCATTGCCCTGGTTGTCCTGCTCTTTATGGTGGCTATGGGCCTGGTGGGACTGAAACTCGTGGACATGTAGCGACGTTAGATATAAATATAATAATAAACATTTTCCCTGAAGGGGATTTTAGATGGCGGGATTTCTGGAAAAGCTCAAGCTCATTGGAAAGTCCAAAGAGGATGACTACTCTGAGGTGGATCTGGGACAGTTCGAGGAGGCCAGTGGCTCCCCGGATATCATTTTGAGGGTGGCGGAGCTAGGAAGGGTTGAGGTCTTGCCCGAGATCAAGCAGGAGATCTATGCAGGCAACATAGTCCTAGTTGACATTGCCGGCTTGAAGCGCGACAAAGCTGCTTTAGATAGAGCAATAGGCGAGCTGAAAAAGGCCATCGATGATATCTCCGGGGATATCGCCGGAATTGGCGATGATCTCATAGTATTGGTTCCAAACGGCATCAAGATCGACCGTGAAAAGGTGGTCGGGAGCAAAGATTGAATCTTACTACGAATGCTCTCTGTCCGATGTGCTCGGCTGAGATGCAGTTCTCATGGGAGACTTTGGACATTCCTCACTTCGGTGAGTCTATGGTTATAGCCGGAGTCTGTGAGTGCGGCTACAGGCACAGCGATACCATTTTGCTGACGCAAAAGGAGCCTGTCCGCTTCGTGATGCCAATCACGTCTATCGAGGATCTGGATGCGAGGGTCATCCGTTCGTCGAGCGGGACATTGCGCATTCCGGAGCTTGGTGTGGACATCGAGCCGGGTTTTTCCTCGGAGTGCTACATATCCAATGTCGAGGGAGTCCTTGACCGAATCGAGGGTGTGGTCAACTTTGCCACCCGAACGGCTAGAGAGGCAAACAGCCTGGAGAGCACAAGCAAGGGTGAGGAGATCCTGGAGAAGATTCGGCTAGCCAGAGAGGGCGCTTTTCCTTTGACTCTCGTCCTTGAGGACCCTCTCGGCAACAGCGCCATTGACTGTGAAAAGGCTACGAAATCCTCTCTCTCTCCAGAGGACGCTGCCCTTCTCAAGACGGGCATGATAATAGTAGACGTGTGAGTGGATTGAATATGCTGGTTCTGAGCGGCGGCACTGGGACACCCAAGCTCCTCATGGGGCTTAAGGAGCTAATGAAGCCAGAGGACCTCTCCGTAGTGGTGAACACGGCAGAAGACATCTGGATCTCTGGAAACTACATCTCTCCCGATGTGGATTCCGTGCTCTACTCCCTGGCCGATATGATCGACGTGAAGAGAATGTGGGGCATCAAGGGCGACCGGACTGTGACCTACGACTATCTCATCGCTCTCGGCATCAAAGAGACGCTGCAGGTGGGCGATCGCGATCGGGCTGTTCACATCTTTCGCTCAGATCTGATGCGCGAGGGTGCAAGCTTGAGTCAGGCGACCGAAGAGCTAGCTAAGGCGCTGGGAATAATGCAGCATGTCGTCCCCATGACTGACAACGAGGTCTCGACAATGCTTTACACCCCCGAAGGATTGATGCATTTTCAGGAGTTCTGGGCGGAGCGTCGGGGAAAGCCTGAGATTATCAACATTTTATTTGGGGGCCTGAAGGAGGCAAAACCAAGCCCGGGCTTCCTAGATCTGCTCGAAAAAGAGGATACTGTTCTCATCGGCCCCAGCAATCCAGTGACGAGCATCGGTCCCATCCTGAAGCTGCCGGGTGTGCGCGAGAAGCTGGCTGAGAAAAAGGTTATAGCCGTAAGTCCGTTAGTTGGAGACAAGCCTGTCAGTGGACCCATTGCCAAGCTCATGACGGCACTGGAGTATCCTGTCAGCGATGAAGGCGTGAGAGAAATGCTTGGCAAGGTAGACCTCTTCATTGTAGACAAAAAGAGCAGCTACGAAGACGACTGTCTGCGGATGAGCACTCGAATGAAAACAAAGGTGGGAAGCATTGCGGTTGCCAAAGAGATGCTGGAACTGATCAAAGAGCATTCTTGACTATCATAAACACCTGCGATAGTTTCCTCCACGAGTCCTCCGGATGCCGTCCAGCTATTGTCTAGAGATTTTCATGACGCATCCGTCTTCCGTCGGCTCCACCTCTAAGTCCATCTTCAAGTCGGAGAATACCTTCTTCCAGTGGCCTTCCACGCAGGTCTTGCAGTGCTCCTTGGCTATCAAGCTGGCACCTATGCGGGCAAAGGACTTGGCCCCTTGCATCAGGCCGCAACTATGGCGTTTGATCTCCACATAGCCATCTCCTTCCACGACCTCAATTACGCTGCCAAATAGGTTCTTGTCGTTGGTGGCCATTGCCAAGGCCACATCCTTGGGCTCGGCAAGCCCCAACTGCTTGAAGGTGGCTGCCACCTGGCGAGCGCCCTGGTCCTGAAACTCGCGCAAGCTCCTCTTGCCAAGCTTTCGAGCCACATAACCGCTGCTGCCGTAGAAACTGCCCATCCACATGGCCACCACGCGCTGCTGGATCTGATCCAGGGGAATATCCGGGACGTCTGTCATGCTGCTTTCACTTCGCTAGCTGGCCGTATAATACTTTTGCGCCTTGCAGCCGTCTATTATAACGTTGGGGTAAAGGGGTAGAGAAGACCCATCTCCTTCAGGGGCATGGGAGGAAGTCACAGGCTATATATCAGGTTTATTAGTATCAGAACCGACAAAGATAGACCTCAAAGCACAGCTAAACCACATCCAAAAATCATTTCTGCGCCCTTCCTGCGATGCCGCAAGAACGGCGCTAGAGTGCGCCACATGGTCTGGCGCGTGGGATTTCGCTTTTATGATTCTCTGATCAAGCTGCAGGAGCTTCAGTCACTGAGGAAGTCGCTGCCGCGGCTATGCTTGGCTCGGTCACAATCTCGGTCTTGCGCACTTCTACGCGCCTCAGGGGATAGATGACCTTGGCTTCTTTGTAGATATCCAATGAGATCTTTCCTCCAACGGCATCCTGGATCAACTGGTTCAGGTCCAGACTCTTCGACCTCTCAATTATGACCCTCTTGGACAGCTCCCGGATGCTCTTGACCTGATTGGCCCGGGCCCTCTTTACAGTAAAGCAGCTGGGCTTTATTCTAACCTGATAGCCGTCGGTGGTTGTTACATCCACGATGGCATCTATTCTGGATGTCCTTCTCTTGACCAGCGAGCGCACATAATCTGTGGTCATCTCGTGGCCCAGGAACTTTGTGTATGCCGAATCACCGGCTACGCGATCTACTCTAAACTTGAGCTTTGTATTCTGTTTAGAGAAGTTGTTGGTGAGATCCCCAAGGGTTGTCTCGATAATCCTTCCCACGATCCTCTCCGGGTCGTTGGCGATTGTCTCGCCAAAGGGAGCCCTGCCGAACATCTCAGGACTTACAACTTTATACCATTGCTTGGCCTTTCTGCTCTCAGCCTTTCTTTGTGATCTTCTAGCCAATAAACGTCCTCCAAGGTAATATTAATCCGAACTCCGTTCAAGCTCACTGTATTTAAACCGATCGCCCAAAAAAAGATAAGATGCGGCAAAGGCCGGGCTGCCCCGGCCAGACCTGCCGCATGTTTTAATCCGTCGGCCAGACGTAGATGTAGATGTAGTTGGACCAGTCATTGCAGTGATAGCTGAGTATATGCCAGCCAGGTTCATTTCCTTTGAACCAGGTCTCATGCCACCCAACATTCTTGTTGCCGAAGCTCTTAACCTCCGGCGAGCAATAATAACCGTTCCCGCTGCCGCATACCGTCCATTCGAAGGACCAGTAAGCTCCCGCCCGGTTCACCTTGGACCAGAGAGGCAGCCATTCTCCGCGGAATACGCCAGCTACAGTCTCCAGCTCACCTTCGCAGACCTGAACATAGTACTCATTGCATTTGCATACGGAAGGCAGTGGATAGACAGCCTGGAGGCTTTGGGCAACGTATCCCTGGGGCGCGCTGCTGCTGATCGACGCAGAGCAGGTGCTACAGCTCGTATCATAGGGACAAACGCTGCTGACGCCGCCAGCGATTGAAGTCGAACTGGTGCATGTGTTGCAGGTGGTGCAGGTCTTGGCTGTGCTCACCGTGTTCATTTTGCCCTGAGCCAATGCGTTCACAGATTGGTAGGGATAGCTCACCAGAGACGGACTTGTAGCAGCCACGCTGACAACAGCCGAATTTCCCACCAATCCCGCCGTAGTTGAAGCAGCAGTTGGATAATCGTAGCTTGCCGAGGTTATCTGGCTGGCAGGCCTGTACAGATTATAATCGGGCATGATGAGCCCATCCGCACTGGGGTCGACAGGCGTAGGCGCTCCAGACGGAAGAGATGCCGTGGTCATGCCGCCGGACGAACTGGCATAACCTGTGGACGCTGATAAGGGATAGACATAGATATAGATGTAGTTGGACCATATGCCGCTGTTGTAGCAGAGGATATGCCATCCGGGTGTATCTCCCAAAAACCATCCCTTCTTCCAACCGGCAGCCGTCCAGCTCCACCATTGCACAGAGTACGTGGACCGACCGGGATACCATTCGTACACATAAAAGTTGCCGCTCGTCTTTATCTCAGCCCATAGAGGCAGGTAACCCCTGTAGCCGCATCCTCCCACAGTACAGAGGCCGGAATTGCTCTCTACATAAAACCTGTTAGCCGAGGCGATACTGCTTGGATAATACCAGACGCTTGAGCCGGGCATTGCAGACTGGACGGAAGATGAGACGGATGACTGAACTGACTCCGACGGCCTTGTTGCAGAGACGAAACCCAGGCTCTCATCAGGCGTGAAGCTGTCCATTTGCGGAATGGAGAGCCCCAGCTTCTCCGCCGTTAACTGCTCCTCAGTTGAGCTGCTGATCGGGGGGACTGGATATGCAGATCCCTGTTGCGAAACAGCCTGCTGCTGGACAGTGGATCCGGTATCCGAGATTCCTGCACCGCCTACTGCACCCAAGGCAGCGCTGATCAGGATCAAAAATGCAATTGATAATGCAATATAAAGCTTCATGTACCCCACTCCATTGTTTAGGTTTGCTGCGCAATTTTTCTGCGCAATATCTCTTTTTATTCTTTTAGCGCTCTTTATCTATTTAACATTTGCTTTTCAGTTCCGTGATCGGGAGACAGAATGATCTGTATTAATATAGTAATATAATTCTAATATAATTACAAAATGACAGAAAAGCTGCAAAAAATACACATATTAGAAATATCGATGAAGAATATTATGATGCAATCATAGAGAGAAAAAAGTGAAGCTATTGATCCGTGTCTCTGGCCCAATTGTTCCTAACCACCTCAGCCAGACGCGGATTGTCAAACTGATTATAGATATCGAGATCAGTGGTATAGCCGATAAACGGATCTATGGTGCCTTTCTCCAGATTCATTATCCAAATCTGAAGACCTCGGTCCTCTGCAGCCTGTCCTCGATCCCTGAAGAACTGCACAAAAGGCTCCAAGGTCTCGCTGCTCGGCACCAGGATTATGCAGTCGTCTCCGGGCTCTGCACTGTAATTATCAATGTTGACGGCCTTCACGCTTGCGACGACAACGGCCTTTGCAGTACGCTTATCCGCAGTAAAGGTTAGAGATTGATCCACCTTGTCGAAGAGGGCATACCCGGCATCAGTCATGAACTCCTTCAGTCGCTCCTCCATGCACTGGATGAGGAGGGCTCGCAGCTCCGGGACGGCCCGCAGGAACCGGCTGGCAGCATTGGAAAAGTCCTGTTCGCTGTATTTTTTAGTGTGCAGGAAATGAAATATGCGCCCATTCATTTGAGTGTAGGTATCAAGCTTCGGCAGATCGAAGAATATGGCATCTTTGCCCATGATGCTGGCGAAGATGCCAGGGGCAATTCTCTCACCCACCAGCGCCTTCAGCTCCACGCGCTCATCTTCTGAAAGCTCTGCGTCTTGAACGATCTGGTAAGTGCGAAGAAGAAGCTCACACCGGGCGATGATCTCCCTCTCGGCGAGAAGCTCTCGGAGAGGACCTGCAATGCTCTTTATCTCGGTCATTATACTTCTACCTCAATCATTCCCTCTAACGCTGGCCAGTTCCGCCCTTAGTTCTCCCATGTTGGCTGTCCTCTCCGCAAAGGCATTGTGCTGATGAATGCTCTCCTCATTGATCTGCTTGAGTGTGACGGCAGCGTCATCCGGCAGATCAGTGAATGCCTCTACCAGCTTCTGGGCCATTGTGCGAACGCAGTCCTCCACGAACTTGGGATTGCTGTGAGCCCTCTTTACCACCACTGCCTCGTCTGGCCTCTTCAACAACCCGAAGACTCGAGAGCTCATGGAATCCTCAATGATCTTGATTATCCTGTCAATAGAGACGCAGCGTCGATCATGGACCTCGATGGATATGCTTCCCCGGCCGCGCTGGTTATGAGTGGCAATGGGCAGCCGCTCTATGAGGTCAGAGATCGCCTGCTCTGAGATTACCAGTTTGGCCAGCTCCTGGCGGACCTCTTCCTTCATGATCTCCTGGGCACAGGGGCAGGCAGTCATCCCTAAAACCTCGGCTCCGACCGTCTTTCTCACGTTTCCTCCGGCGGGCCCGGCTTTGGCCACTGCCTCAGCGAAGATGTCCACCACCTCCTGGCAATTGACCTTGGTCACTGGAGTCTGTCTCCTCACAATATATTCGCTCTTCATCTTCACCTCGGCTCGAGAGGCATATTCATGCCTGAAGAGAAGTCTCTTTGCAATCTCTCCGCAAAGCTCCTCGATCTCGTAGACGGGGCAGTTTATGGCCTCCTCTAAAACCTCGTCTATCGCCTCGAAGTTCCGAGAAAGGTTGGCTCCTTTCCGGTCTGATGGAAGATCAACGAATACCTCAAAATTTGAGATGAGAACCACAGGTCGCTCATCGTTGCCTCGCTCGACCTTTACCAGCTTTTTAACGCCGGTCACTCCCACTCTGGTTAAATTGAATGGATAATCAGGCTCGCAGGCTTGAATATCGGGTAGGCTGTCCACTGAATTCACCTTGGGCTACGTAGCTCATCTTCGAGCGATTCATCTTCGAGCGATTCATCCTCGATCTCGTCTAGGCGAGAGATGAGACTGTCTACCTCCAGCATCATCTCATCAAGCGTATCGGAAATCTGTTGATGTTGCTCATCCGAGTGAAGGAAATACCTTTCCAGCTCTGCCAATAGCTCCTCATCGTCCATATCGAGCATTTCGCATATCCTTTTCTCGACATCCTTCGAATCGGGCATGGAGGGGCTTAATTGGAGCGAACATATTTGAGACTTTGCTCCGCAGTCGGATTTCCTCGGCGGTCAGATATATCTATTCGAAGGGCTTAACACCACCTCTTAGAGGAGTTCTACTGATGATCAAGCGTTGCCCTCAGCACGGATTTTTCAGGGGAGAGCTTTGTACTTGCGGCTCTGCCGGTCAGCTTCTTTTAGATGAGACCAAGACTGAGCAGCTCGGTCGGCTGGTAGCAGGCTGCTTGAGGCATTTTCCGGACGATCTGGGCCTGACTATGGACTCCCGTGGTTGGGTCGATCTCACAAAGCTAGGTCAGGTGGTGGCCAGCAGGCATCGCTGGGCCAACAAGGAGCTGATTGTAGCGCTTGTTCTGTCTGATCCCAAGCAGAGATATGAGATAAGAGACGAAAACGTCAGAGCAAGATACGGCCATTCGGTGGCGGTTGAGCTAGATCACCCGGAAAACAAGCTTCCTTTGCTCTACTATGGGGCAAGCGAGGAGGAGGCGGACAGAATCCTGGAGATCGGCATCAAGTCTGCATCGCAGAGGTATGTTCATCTCTCCACTACTGCCGAGAAGGCCTGGCATGTGGCCACATTCCGCACTGGCAACCCCAGAGTGATCCAAGCGGATGCTGCAGCTGCGCAGAAGTCCGGCGTGAAGATGATGACGGTAAACGATGATATCGTCATCTCGGAGATGGTTCCGTCTCAATTCCTGAGCATTCTTGCCTCCAAGGATATTGTCAGGACAGAAAAACAATAGCGCGACGTCTAGCGGCCGAAGCGCCGCTCTCTGTTCTGGCAGTCCCGAATAGCACGCAGGAAATCGATCTTTCGGAATTCCTGCCAGTTTACATCGGTAAAATAGAGTTCTGAATAAGCTGCTTGCCAGATCATGAAGTCGCTGAGCCTCTTTCCGCCGGCTCTGATCACCAGATCGGGCTTCTGGGAGAAACGCAGATTCGATTCTATGCTCTTCTCGTCGATCTGATCGGCCTTTATCTCTCCCCGTTCAACTCTTCGCAGAATGTTCCTGAACGCCTCTGTCACCTCGCGTTTGCCCCCGTAGCCGAGAGATATCACCACATTGAGGGGACCGCCTGTGCCCATCTGCTCTGCGCCCTCTGCGGTATGCAGGCTGATCTGGGCGGGAACTGATGCCAGACTGGAGGCTATCTTTTGGCAAAGACTCGGTTCATCATCGTTTACATAAAGCACGAGGGACGGCAGACGAATGGATCGGCTCCATTCCAGGAGATGGATGAGGCGATTCAATCCATCGCCAGATAGATCTCCTGAGCCGAGAACTACGGTCACGCAACTTGGAAGGCTGCTTTTTTTAATCTGGGACGCCAAAAGGTGCTCGTAGAGGCGATATATCATAGTCATCACTCAGTAGATCTTCCATAGGCAAAGTATTTTTGCAGGGAACTGATTCCAGTAGTTCATGGAACGTGAGGATGTCGCCAGGCTGGCTATAGGACTGATGGTCTTTTTGCTGCCAAGTATCGGAGCCTTCACAGTCCTGCCTCTGGCAGTCGTGTTCCTGATGGATCGCGGCTCTCGCCTGCTCTCCGCGTCCCTTGCCATGCTTCTCATAATGAAGCCTGCCCTGTCGGTTACGGACACAAATCTGCCGCTCTATGTCATAGCCATATCCTTTGTGGCCTCAACCTTCTCTCCCCTGGCATTCAGGAAGTTCGATTCTCTTGCGGGCAGCATCATGTATTTGCTGATCACGGTCTGTCTGGGCTATCCCGTCGCGAGCCTGATTTCGGGAGGCAGCCTCTCCTCGGAGAGAATTCTATTTCTCGTCATTTTAGGCGGGCTGTCCGGAGCCTTTCTGCATCACGCCTCAAAGGAACGCGACTTCACAGTGCCCTTCGGATCGGCTATGGTGATGTGGCTATTCTCCTTTGATTATCCACTGCCGGAGCTGCAGCGCATTCTGCTCATCTGCATCTTCGCCCTGGTCTTAGGGATAGGTGCTTACTGGGCGAAAGCGGCGGACTCGGATGCCGTGCTCAGCGAGACCATAGTCTGTCTCCTGGTGATTCTCTTCGCCGGACTCTCATGGTTCATGCTGCTCCTGGCCTTCTATCTTCTGGGCGGAGCTTTCACTCACTATGGATTTTCCCATAAATATAAGCTGGGCATTGCTCAGTCCCACGGAGGCAGGCGCGGGTACAAGAATGTTTACAGCAACAGCCTGGTCGCTCTAGCCCTGGCAATATGCTATGGGGTTTATGGAAATGATGTCTTCCTCTATGCATTCATTGCTTCAGTTGCCACAGCCAACGGCGACACTCTGGCGAGCGAGATCGGCGAGACCAGCCGCTCCAAGCCGCGAATGATAACCACACTCAAGGAGACGGAGCCGGGAGTTGACGGAGGAGTGACGCCTCTGGGCGAGGTCGCGTCTCTGGCCGGAGCTATCATCATAGGGCTCTTGGCTACTGGAATGGGAATGGCCGGGACATTCGGCATAGTTGTCGCACTCATCGGCGGATTTTTAGGCACCAACTTCGATAGCTTTCTCGGAGCCACACTCCAAAGCCGCGGCATCTTGAGCAACAACGGCGTGAACCTGGTGGCCACAGCCTTCGGGGCACTGATCGGCGGAGTGCTCTGGTACATCCTGCAAATTATTTAGGGATAGAGCGAAATTGCTCTATTATGAAGATCTTCGGCATCTTTGGCGATCCAATTGAGCACAGCCTCTCTCCAGCCATGCAGAATGCGGCTCTGCTGGCGTTGGGCGAGACTGCCTGCTACCATGCCTTTCGGGTGAGCCGGGAAGATTTGAGCGCGGCCATCCTCGGCGCGAAGGCCATGGGGTTCTCCGGGCTGAATCTGACCATTCCACTTAAAGAGAAGGCTCTACAGCTCGATATCTTAGAGCCAGACCCTCTGGCCAGTGCCATCGGTGCGGTGAACACCATCAGCTTCACAAAGAGTGGGATGGTCGGATACAACACCGATGGGTGGGGCGCATTGCGAGCTCTGTACGATGCAGGAGTTGAGATCAGGGGAAAAATGGCGCTCATCATCGGGGCTGGTGGGGCGGCGCGGGCCATTGCCTATACCTTGCAGCAGGAGGATGCCGAGATATCCATCGCGAACCGCAGCATAAAGAAGGCCCAGGAGCTAGCCGCCCAGGTGGATGCATGTGGTTTTGGTCTCTCTGATCTGGAGAGGCTTGTGGACAAGGCTGACATAATAATCAACTGCACATCGGTTGGAATGCGGATGGGAGACCCCCGACTCCTGAGAACGGGATTGCTGAAGAGCAGTCAGGCGGCATTTGATATCATCTACAACCGTGAGACTGAATTTCTGCAGGATGCTCGCGCCGCCGGAGCTGTGGCAGTAGATGGAGTGATGATGCTGGTCCATCAGGGCGCGAAGGCCCTGGAGATATGGACAGGAAAAAAGGCCCCTGTCCAGGTGATGGAGAGGGCAGTGCGAGAGGCTCTGAGGGCCAAGCAAACCGGTCAGGGGTAAAAAAATGGGCCCTTCGCCGAATTGTGTGGGTTGGACTCGGCAAGAATACCCGAAGCGAACCTTTCTTTGTGTCTTTGTGACTTTGTGGCAATCCGTGGCATTCGAATCACCACAAAGACACATAGGCACAAAGGCTTCATGACTCATTATGTTCACCCACAGAAAATGGCGAGGAGCTAAAAAAATGGGACAGAGGACGAGTGAAACAATGGTGCGCATACTTATCTTGGGAGGGACGGGCGAGACAGGTTCATGGTTCGCTCGCTACTTTAAGGAGAAGGGCTATGACGTGGCTGTCTGGGGGCCGAGCGGAAAGGTGGATGTGGCGAATAGGCTGGGGGTCCGCTTCGCTGATAAGATGATCGAGGAGGTCGAGGAGAGCGACATAGTCCTTGTGAGCGTAACAATCGAGAGGACTGTCGAGGTCATTCGCGAAGTTGCGCCGCGAATGCACCCAGGCAGCCTGATCATGGATGTGACAAGCATCAAATCAGGGCCGGTGAGGGCCATGAAGACCTATGCCCCAAAGGGAGTCGAGGTGCTGGGAACTCATCCAATGTTCGGGCCTACCATGCCGGTGCTTCGAGGCCAGACCATCATCCTGACACCAGTCGAGGGAAAGACTGGAAAGTGGCTTTCCATCATGAGGTCTCTGTTTGAGGCAGATGGAGCGCGTGTGGAGCTCTTGGATGCCGAGGAGCACGATGAGATCATGGCTGTCGTGCAGGCACTGACCCACTTTGCTTACATCGGCATTGGAGCGGCGCTGCACGCGCTGGACTTCGATGTGCAGAAGTCCAGGCGGTTCATGTCTCCGGTCTATGAGATCATGATAGACTTCGTGGGCCGAATTTTGGACCAGAATCCAGAGCTTTACGCCTCCATCCAGAAGAACCCCAAGGCGGCTGCCGTTCGCCAGACATTTGTAGCCGAATGCATGCGGCTGTGCGAAAAAGCAGACGCGGGGGATCTGGAGGGCTTCAAGCAGATCATGAGGGATGCGGCGAAGCATTACGGAAAAACGCATGAGGCAATGGTGAGGTCAGACCGCGTGATAAATGCGCGAATTCGAGAAGGAAAATATGAGAATAATAGTAAAAATATAGAATTATAAATTTTATCGTTTCAAGTGATGTCTCCTATGTAAAACTGAATCCACATTGTCAGAGGATTCTGTTTTTTTATCCGCTCCGTGTGTGCTCGGCCTGAGGCACATGGGCGTTTCAAGCCCAAATACAAAATGCACAATCATGAAGAATTAAATGGGTTAAATTTCGGTTTCAAGATCCTTTAGGAATTCTTTGATTTCAGAAACCATTCGATCTGCACTTCCTGGTTTAAATTGATAATGGAGTTTGTAATCCGCATCCTTTCTTTTCTCAAAAAAGTAGTATAAGCGGTCACCTAAATACAGGCTCCTGGTTTTTAATTGATTAATAACCTCGTGATGGTTTGCCCTTTCATCCATTGATAAAAAGTTCTTGGTTATATGGAATGCAGTATAATAAGCTCTGTTAACGATAGACCGGGTTTTTATTTCGCTTTTGCATGACTCTTGTTCTTGTAGCCAATCGGCGAATCTTAGAAACGCGTCTCCGCTAACTGGCATTACCAATCCTCTGATTGCACCACAATATATACAGATTCGCGTATTTGACTGACACGCTCTTCCGAAAATGCTAGGTTGCTTTGTAATGATTTATAGAATTCATTCACTTTTGCGCTTATAGCTTTCCAATATCTAGTTATTTCCTCATAGTGCTCATCTGGGAATTTGATTACTAAATCGATTCGCTCCCATCCGCGTATATTCCCTTTATCCCTCAATCGGATGTTGACACTATAGCTGAATCCGGTATCTTTGAGGGATTCGTTGATTATAGTATATATATTACCTAAAGCATAATTAATTTGCCTATCCTCACCGAAACGTTCTTTGATTTCAGAATCGAAATGCAGCCTCGCCCCAAATGATTCTGAGATCACCGGTGGCTTCAACATATCAACATATTTAGCATTGTCTTGGATTAAATTGCTTGTGCTGAGCATTTTCTTCTCTTTCAATTTTGAATATAACGAACTCAAAACATCTGGGATAGATGATACAAAACCGAGGCCTATCTCGAACATTGCCTTTGGCAGTTCAACTACACTATCGTCGATGGTCGCTTCAGTTACTCGATATTGTATTGTCGCGACTGCTGTTTCGCCCATCAATCTACCCCTGCTTAGAATTTCCCAATTCTTTACGAATTCGCCAGATCACAAATAGGGCGCTTTTTACAACATCTCGTACGGCATCATTTAATCTATCCTCAGTTAAGCCGTCGTAACATATCTCCTTGGAAAACTGAATGCCTTTCGGAATGCCTGTTTTCTCATAGGTTGGATCGTAGGCAAAAGGTGCTGGCAGGAATGTAATGTCTTTTTGGAGATTATACAAGAACGCATCGCGGTCTTCTTGTCTCATTGCCTCAATAGATTTAACACGATCATCATTGATGGTAACCTCTGATACAATGAGCACCATCCTTTTCCACATATCCGGCTGGATGATTGCAAACGGTATCCCTGTTATGTCCTTGCCTGTAAATTGGAAAGAAACGCCTTCTGGCGTTGGTTTCGTCTCAATACCGTTTGATATCCCCCGTTGGTCCATCCATGCCTTGATCAGATCAATTGCTCCAGGGATATCGTTTACAGACATAAGGTGATTCTCCATCTATGTGTACCACATAGCTAAAGGATGATCCTATTTAGAACTTATCCTGAATCAAATAGCGTTCGTTTTTCGTCATTTTTATTGAACAAGATCGAAAAACAGTGGAATAATGAGAATTATATTATGTATACTATTCAGTTTATTTATATTTTTATTCAAATATTGAATACCTTTGCTACAGACTTTTGACA
>JAJRAX010000296.1 GCA_028679775.1 Methanothrix sp.
ACGTCGTCATCCCACATCAGCTCCAGATTAAAATCATCGCGGCACCATGCGATAGAAGATCTTCTTGACGATCTCTGCAGATCCTATGTAAATCCCCACAATAACTGCAATTACGACCATAGATTCAGCCGATATTCTTGTGAAGCCAAAGGGCTCAGATAGCGGGCTGAATGGCAAGAGAAAAGTGAAAATACCAACCAAAATGGTCACGACAATCAACGAACTGCTCGGTCTGGAAGAGAAAAATGGTCTTCTGGTGCGAATGATCAACACAACAAACGAGGCTGAAACCACCGACTCGATGAACCAGCCGGTTCTGAACTGATCCGCATTTGCATGAAGCAGGAATAACAGCGCTCCGAAGGTCAAGAAGTCAAATAAAGAACTCAATAGGCCGAATGTCACCATAAAGTTCCTGATGAATCCAATTGACCATCTCTTAGGCTGTGATACCAGTTCGGGATCTACCCTGTCCCCGGCAATGGTCATCTCCGGAAGGTCGGTTAAGAGATTAGTGAGCAGGACCTGCATGGGAAGAAGAGGAAGAAATGGAAGGAACAGGGAAAGCAGGGCCATGCTGAACATGTTTCCGAAGTTGGCGGATGTAGCCATAAAGACGTACTTCATGGTGTTGGAGAAGGTCTTTCTTCCCTCTATGACGCCTTGTTTTAATACGCTGAGATCCTTTTCCATGAGGACGATATCTGCTGCCTCCTTGGCCACATCCACGGCGCTATCTACGGACAGTCCGATATCTGCGGCGTGAAGGGCTGAGGCGTCGTTGATGCCGTCGCCCATATAACCCACGACGCATCCGCTCTTCCGCAGGGCCAGGATAAGCCTCTCCTTCTGATTTGGCTCCACCTCGGCAAAGACATCGACCTCTTGAACCAGCTTTTGCAGAGCCTCGTTGCTTTCCCGGCTAATTTCGGGGCCTGTCAGGATTCTATCTCTAAGAAGACCCACCTGTTTGCTGACATTGCTTGCCACAAGCCGGTTATCGCCGGTAATAATCTTGAGGCCGATACCTAATTGCTTCAGGTCGTGAATAGTCTCTCCGATGCCCTCTTTGAGCGGATCGAAGAAGACAAGGAACCCCAAGAACGTCATTCTCTCTTCATCCCTGGCAATGAGAACATCAGCTTTGACTGTCTTTTTGGCGAGGCCTAATACCCGGAATCCCTTGCTGCTAAGCTCCTGAAATCTGGCCTGGATCTGGTCTTTAGCTAGAGAGATATCCACAACTTCCTGGCCGATCATTGCAGACGCACAGACCTCCAGGACGTTAACCAGGGCACCCTTAGTCACGATGGTATTCTCAGAGCCAAATGATGCCAAAATGCTTAGACGTTTGCGAACAAAGTCATACGGAACCTCATCCAATTTTTTAAAGCCTGAAATATCGGGTGAACGATAACGGAGAATGGCCTGATCGATGGGATTACCAAATCCCGTCTCGAAAGAGGCGTTGACATAGGCCATGAGAAAAACCTCATCACTCTCTTTCCCATCGAGATCCAGGACGGAATGCATCTTCACCGTCCCTTCCGTCAGGGTCCCTGTCTTATCGGTGCACAGAACATTCATGCTCCCAAAATTTTCTATCGAAGCCAGGCGTTTGACTATGACTTTGTGAGAGGCCATCTTCCTGGCTCCGTGGGCCAGATTTATGCTGATGATGGCCGGAAGGAGTTGAGGCGTCAGGCCAACTGCAAGGGCCAGAGAAAAGAGAAACGAGTCTATGATGGGACGGGCCAGATAGACGTTTATGGCAAAGATGACCACCACCAGCACCATCGTTATCTCAAGAAGCATGTAGCCAAAGTGCTTGACCCCTCGTTCGAACTCGGTCTCAGGCTCCAGGACCTTCAACCTCTGAGATACGCGTCCGAACTCGGTATCAGTTCCTGTGTGGACAACTGCTGCCTTAGCCGTTCCACTGACCACGTTTGTTCCCATGAAGAGGCAATTGATGCGTCTATTTAGTGGCGTGTCCTGCTCCAGAATTCCCGGCATCTTCTCAGCCGGATAGGTCTCCCCTGTGAGCGTCGCCTCGTTCATGAAGAGATCTCTGGACTGGAGGATGCGGCAGTCTCCTGGGACGATATCTCCCGCCCTCAGGACTATGATGTCTCCAGGTACGACATGCTCCATCAGGACATCCTTTTGTATTCCGCCCCTGATAACTGAGGCTTTGATTTGAATTATGGCCAGCAGACCGGCTACAGCATCTGCGGCGCTCCTCTCCTGCCAGAAGCCTAGCAGGCCGCTTATAAAAACGATGACCAGGATGATCGATGCGCTGGCCACTTCATGGAGATAGAAAGAAAGGCCTGCGGCAAATACCAGCAACAGAATTATGGGGCTATTGAACTGAGACAACAGCAAAAGGATAGAATAAGACTCTTTGCGGGGCCTGAGCAGGTTAGCACCGTATTGCTTGAGCCTTTTTTGGGCCTCCTTTTCGTCCAGTCCCGCTTCTCTCGCATCGAGCAGTCTGAGCAGCTCATCTGCAGGAAGGGACCAAGTTGCGGATAGATCACGGCTCACAAATATCTATTCTGTCTTCGAAGGGATAACTCTTTGCAATATCGGAATGCGTTTAGGTATTCTCAGTAATTGCAGACCAATCAGGTCACAAGCCCGTCTGAGCTGTCCATAGTCTTAAAATCCTATGGAGAATTAGATCTTTATGTGGCAAACACGAGGTGGCTCTTCTGGATCCTAATAGCAGCATTTTTATGGCTGATGGTCGGCCACCTTACGGAAATTGAAAATGCTGCTCTGCCGCTGATTCAAGGACAGCCAGAATGGATACTCCTGGCGGCTGCACTGCAGGTTCTTTACTACGCGAACTTTGCAGCTATATTCAAGTCGGCTTTCTACACAGTGGATATAAAAAGTAGAGTCCGGGACCTCATTCCAGTTACCTTGGGTGCTCTATTCATCAATGTGGTCGCGCCTACATGGGGAATGGCTGGAGCGGCCCTGTATGTCGATGATGCGTCTCAAAGGGGAGAGTCGCC
>JAJRAX010000035.1 GCA_028679775.1 Methanothrix sp.
CAAGCCTGTGGAGAACCCGAAGGTGCTCGATGAAGCAGGAAGCCCTGCCCTTTCAGGGGCATGGGAGGAAGTCACCTTGCCCCAATTTTCCAATCCTGAAAAACGGGTCCTTGCTGTCTTCTTTGGCCGAACATTATTCCAGCTTTTTCTTGATCCTCTCTTGCAGCCGCTCCAATGAGCTTTTTGTGTTGAGCCGGTTGTCGCAAGGGGAGAAATCCTTCGGGCTGCAGCCAGCCAAAAGCTCCATGACCCTGTCGGCAATATCATCTGCCCCCAGCTCCTCCAGCCTCTCCAAAAAGAGGGATGCCTGTGAGTTGAATTCCCGGCATTTGCCTGGTTGTGAGACTCCCATCTCATGAAGCTGATAGAGCCGATTCAGCTCTTTATTGATCTCTATCCAATTGTCTTTGTCCATTGCCGCATCAATCCGCGTTTTTCGGATCATTGAGTGCCATTGTCACCAGATCTACAAGATCTATTACCCTTTCTCCAGCACCGGCATCGCTCAGATTTCTTATGCATAGCGGGCAGGAGGTGACGATATAGTCCACTTCATCGCTGGCGTCCTCTAATCTTCTCCTGGCCATCTGCAGGGATAAATCTCTGTATCCGGCCCGAACTCCGCCCCCGCCTCCGCAGCATCTGGCGGCCTCTCTGTTTGTCTTCATCTCCATGAGGCTGCAGATGGCCTCGATCACCTGCCTCGGCTGCTCAAAGATGCGGTTGTGCCGGCCCAGGTGGCATGGATCATGGTAGGTTACAGTCAGGTCCAGCTTTTTCAGGTCCAGCTCAGAGATATGCTCTGCCAGAAATTCCGGGACGCTCAGAACCCGAAAGTCCTTTGGATAGCTATTTTTAAGTGTGGTGTAGCATCCTGCACAGCCCGTTATCACTGTGCTCGCTCCAATCTCGGATATCTGCCGGCAGTTCTCATCTACAAATCTGCTGGCATTATATCCGATGCGCATCAACGGCGAGCCGCAACACACTTCTCTTGGCAGCAGCGTTGCCTTAAAGCGATGGAGAAGTGAATAGGTCCTGGCTGCTGTCTCAGGGTAACGATATGAATTCATGCAGCCCACAAAATAGACGTAATCCGCACTTTTTGGTGTAGTACTTCGGTCTGATGAGAACCAGGAGAGTCGATCTCTGGTCTCGCCAAAGGTATTGCCGCTCGCATAAATAATTCTGCTGAGGTCTTCTTGCTGGCGGGTCATAACCCCCATAGATACCAGCTCTCTTCTGGCGCTCTCTATCATCTGGGGCGGATTGATCCCTGCCGGGCAGTTCTCAGTGCAAATGCCGCAGGTCGTGCAGGTGTTCAAGCTCTCCAAAACCTTTGAATCAGGAGAGAGGCCGCAGGTGAGTCCCTTTAGGATCATGATCCGGCCTCTGGCGTTGGCCGACTCCCAGCCGGACTCCTCTAAAACCGGGCAGAAGGTCCGGCAGCTTCCGCATCGCACACATTGGTTGATCGATTTCAGGTCCAGTCTCATCCTTTAGAGCCCCATCTTTCCAGGATTCAATATTCCTTGGGGGTCGAGCGCATTCTTGATGGATTGCATTACTGAGAATGCCTCCAGTCCCATCTGCTCAGGCAAATATTCTGCTCTGGCAAGTCCAATGCCGTGTTCGGAGCTGACTGTCCCACCTAGCTCCAGGGCGGCTCTGTGGATTTTATCTGCAGCAAGGAACAGCTTGTTCCATTGTTCATCATCCATGACATCAATGAACAGGGCCACATGCAGATTGCCGTCACCTATATGGCCGTACTTCATGGCTGGGATATCAATCTTGGCCGCGATCTGCTGCACCTTTTTGATCAGAGCCGGGATCTTTTTGATAGGGACGCCTACGTCCTCGCCCATGTATATTCGGGTCTTTTTGGGGTCGAGCCTGGAAATGGCTGCGCCCACAAGTCTTCTCGCTGCCCAGATGTCTTGCATCTGTTGGCCGGTCACAATTCTCACACTTCTCGCCAAAGGCTGGCAGGTCTCGAAGATCTGGATGGCTGCCTCGTTGGTTGATCCTTCGGTTCCATCAACTTCGAATAAAATCAAATCCCCTTCCTCAGCGATGGCAAGCATTGGATCGCATAGCTTTAAAACCTGCAGAGTGGTTTTGTCAAGGATCTCGCAGGCGGAGGGCGTAATGCCTCTGGAGAATACACGGATTACCGCCTGGCCGGCGGTCTCTGCTTCATCGAAGAATGCCAGGACAAGCTTTCTTGTTTTGGGAAGCGGGGCGATCTTCAGTCCAGCGCGGGTGATGATGCCAAGCGTTCCTTCCGATCCCACAAAAAGCCTTGTGAGGTCGTACCCAGCTGAAGACTTAAGGACCTTTCTTCCGGTATGGATGACTTGTCCATCTGCTAAAACCACCTCCAGGTCTAGGACATAATTTCTTACCGTGCCATATTTGACTGAGCGCATGCCGCTGCTGTTGTATGAGATCATTCCTCCGATGGTGCACATGGCCATGCTTCCAGGATCGGGTGGAAAGAAGAGTCCGTGTGGCTTCAGGGCTGAGTTTAGCTTCTCTGCCACAACGCCCGGTTCAACTATTACTAGCTGGTTTTCGATATCAATTTCGAGTATTCTGTTCATGCCAGACATGTCCAGGACAATGCCGCCTTTAACCGGAGAGCATCCCCCGGCAAGCCCAGTTCCTGCTCCTCGAGCTGTGATCGGGATTATTTGATCATGACAAAGCCTGAGGATGAGGCTGACCTCTTTTGTGTTCATCGGGCGGACAACGAAGTCCGGCAGGCCTGCAATCTGAGAGGCATCGCTGGCGTAGCAGCATCTCTCTGATGGGGAAGCAGATGCTCTCTCTCCTACGATGCTCTTCAGCTCCTGCAAGATATCATTCATAATGATCCTCGGCTCAACGCACCTGGCGCATTTGATGCAGTCCGGATTGTCGAAAATCTCGTTAGCAGGAAGCTGCATCGGACAGACCTTCTGACACTTGCCGCAGTCGATGCACAATGTTTCAACATACCTGCAATCCACTCCGATCTGCGTTATTTGGGCATTTTTGCGATCATCATAAGGACGCGCAAAGGTATTTAAGCTATCCCCATTAAAATGGCGAAGATGGGAGATTATGACCTGATTATCGTGGGTGCAGGACCATCCGGCCTTTTTTGCGGCATAAATTCCATGAAGATGGGAAAGAAGGTCTTGATTCTTGAAAAGAAAGACTCCCCAGGGCATAAGCTTCTCATATCTGGCTCAGGTCACTGCAATCTGACTCACCAGGGCGATATCAGGGATTTTCTCAATCATTTCGGGGGACCCGACCAAGCCAGATTTCTGCGTCCTGCTCTTTTCGGCTTTACGAACAACGATCTCGTATCGTTCTTCAAAGATTTTGGACTTGAGATGATCCAGGAGAAGGAGGGCAAGATATTCCCTGAGACTTTACATGCGAGAGACGTGCTGAAGATCCTGATTGATCAATGCCGGAAAAATGATATCGCCATCAAATGCAATCGGAATGTAACTGCCATTGACAGAGATAATGGAATGTTTTTGGTGAGATGTGAGGGCAAAGGCTTTCGCGCCAGGATGCTCGTAATAGCCACAGGAGGCTGCTCATATCCTGCGACCGGCTCAACCGGGGACGGCCACAGGTTTGCCGGCAGCCTCGGACACCATCTGGCGGAGATTGGGCCGGCCTTGACCAATCTGATCATTAAGGATTATCTGTTCTCTGATCTGGCAGGTCTCTCCATTCCGGATATGAAGACCTCCCTGTACCGCCGCACAAAGATCAATGAGCATCGGGGTGATATCTTGTTTACTCACGATGGGCTTTCAGGTCCCGGAATTTTGGATCAGTCCCGTTCAGTTAGAGCAGGAGACATAATCAAGCTCTCCTTTGTTCCTGTGGAGCAGAAGGCAGCTCTGGAGAAGTGGCTGATGGACGAGTCGAGGCGAGATGGAGGAAAGAGCATACTGTCTGCGCTATCCGATCTGCCGTTCTCGACATCTGGCTTATCGATTCGATTGATAAAGAGAATTCTGGAGATATCAGGGATTGACTTTGACCTGCATCTGGCTCAATTGACGCGAGAGAATCGAAATCGTCTGATCGATAATTTCACTGGTCTATCTCTGGTCGTTTCAGATCTTGGAGGCTTTAACACTGCTATGGTCACTAGAGGCGGTGTGAACACGATGGAGATCAATTCCAAAACCATGCAGTCCCGGCTGGTTGAGGGATTGTACCTGGTTGGCGAGGTTTTGGATGTTGACGGAGATACGGGAGGCTATAACCTGCAAGCAGCATTTTCTACTGGAATGCTGGCGGCAAGGAGCATCAAAGCCAAGATTTAACAATCATGCAATTCTATGACTTTTCGTTTGATATCGATGAGCTATCTACAAAGCCAAATTGCGTGAGGAAGAATTACATGGGTACATCGGCTAAAATGGTTGTTATATTATGCTTATTTTTGTTTTTGGGAATGGTACTGCCGGGGATCTTTTTCCAGCCCGAGGCATCGCTGGAGGTCTGGAATGTGCAAGAGAGCGACTATCCGAGCAATTCCAGTTCAGAAGAAAGGCTGACATACCTGCTCAACTATACGATCCTCGCTCCATCCAGCTACAACAGCCAGCCCTGGAAGTTCAACGTCTCAAATGACGAGATCTTCGTGTTCGCCGATGAATCAGGGTGGCTGAGTGTGGCAGATAAAGACAAAAGGGAGATGTACATTAGCCTCGGATGTGCTATCGAGAACCTGGTCATTGCCGCTGAGCATTTCGGCTACAACTGCAGCGTCTCCTACTTCCCCGGCGAAAAGGACCTTGTGGCGGCAGTATCGCTGAAGCAGCAGCCGGAGGCAGGCTCTTCGTCGTCTGCCCTCTTTGATGCCATCACATCCCGCCGGACCAGTCGCCAGCCCTTTGAGTCAAGGGTCATTTCCAGGCAAGACCTGGATGCTCTCAACCGCAGCAGCTCCTGTTCAGATGTGTCCATCTTCCTGACCGAAGATCCTGCCGCAAAGGAAAGATTCCGGGATCTTGTGATCCAAGCGGATAGAGTCCTGTATTCCGACATCAATTACAAGAGCGAGCTGGGCCACTGGCTAAGCCTTGGAGTCATGGGGCCGACTGGAGTTGGTGCGAAGATTGCTCAGATGGAGATGGTCTTCCTAGACCCGGTACCTGAGCAGATCAGAAGAGATGCAGATCTCATCAACAGCACACCATATATCGGACTCATCACCACAAAGAAAAACGACAGCCTTTCTGCCCTCAAGGTCGGACGGGCGTTTGAGCGTTTCTGGCTCGCTGCCGCGGCCAGAGGCATCAGCCTGCAGCCCATAAGCCAGGCCCTGGAGGTGCCGGAGACCAAAGAAGAGCTGACGGGGCTGCTTTCCGATGGAGCCGAGATGAGAACGGTGCAGCAGGCCTTCAGGCTCGGATACTGTGAAGAGGAGGGGGAGCGTTCAAACAGAAGGCCGCTGGTGGATGCATTAGAAAAAAATGAAAAATAGATTTACTTTGACCCGTCCGATTCCCGCAGAGTCTCCAGTATCTTCTCCTCCTGGTCGAGAGTGCTGTCGCCAATAGCTTTCGACTCGCTCTTGAAGTACTCCTGGAACTGGCCGAACAGTTCTCTGTAGGGCTCGGAGACTGTGAGCGGCAGTGACTGGCGCTCCCATTCGCCAAGCTCTATCGGGATCACAATTCCATTGGCAAGGGTCACAGACGGCACTATCGTCCAGCCCTTCTCTCTCGCCGTTCTCTCGTCTATCATCCAGTTCTTGAGCAGGTCAGCATATCGAGCGAGGAGCACGGCCTTTCTGATGCCATTGTTCTGGTAGCTGTCGGAAGAGATCTCTTCCAGGTTCACTTCTGCCTCATCACTGTCCAGAACTCCGTTTTGGTCCTCATAGCTGACGATCAGCCTGATCTTGCTCTGCTCTGAGATCTTCTTGAGCTTGACCAGAACAACACCTCCCCTAACCTCACCGGCCTCTGACCTGGACGGGAAGAGGGTGTTGACCTTCAGGAGTTCTCCAGTTGCCTGATCCGCCTCAGGAGAGCCGTAGACCTTCTCGATCTCGTATCCGGGAGAATCGAGCTTAAGCCTCAGATCGAAGACCAGGGGTGTGACCATGAAATCGAACTCATCGTCCATCCTGGTCTCGAATTCGCTGGCCGAGTGGACTGAGTAGTAGTTGGCTCCTTTGATCTTGCTGATGCTCTCCACAAGTTCAGTGTTGAAGTCAACGCCAATTCCGATGAACGTCGTGTAGATCCCATGATCCGCATTGTCATCGAGCATCCGATAGAGGGCTATGTCGCCCGTCTCTCCAATGTTCGGCATGGCATCGGTAAGAAAGATTATCCGGTTCTCGTACTCGGATTTATCGGCCTCCAGGTATTGGTCGAATAGAGCCGTTCCCTTTTGCATTCCTGCCTCCATGTTGGTTCCGTAGGTCTCTTTGATGCTGAGAATGCGGCTTTTTTGGCGTTTTTCATCTTTATCGGCTACGGTTGTCAGTGGATCGAGAAGGAACGCCTCATCGCTGAATACCACCATTCCGAACCGATCCTCCGGCCGGAGATGGTCGATGAGGGCCACCACCGACTCATCAGCGATCTGCATCTTGGTCTTGGACTCACTCGATCCCGTCGTCTCCCCTTCAATCTTCTTTCCAAAGCGGTCGTAGTAATACTCGTCAAATGGACTGCCCATAGATCCTGAGAAGTCCAAAACCACAACGAGGTTCAGCTTCTTTCTCTGGAAATCCTGTATCCCGGAGTTCAGGCCTACTGAAAGGTAGTACTGGGGCTCCTGGGAGAATGGATCTTTTGATGCTGCATAGCTGTAGGAAGGGCAGAAGAGCTTTCTGCACTCTTTGGCCGCGCCAGTATCAAAGTAGTAATCATAAAAGAGGCCCTCGTAGGTCACGTCGCTGGGCAGGGGCAAATAGCCCTGATTGATGTTCTCCCGGAAGTTGGACACGTCCTTGGCTCCGCCTGCAGAAAAGCCGATGCTGGGGCTGGCGGCAGCCACTGGGGCTGCAAGGCTGTAGGCAGCGCTCGGTGCACTGCCACGGATCCTTGACGACGGACCAGCGCCACTGCTAAGTGCAGACGTGCTGTCTTTCAGCATATCGGCCTCCTGGACTTTGAGTTTGACGGAATTGCTCTTCTCTGTGCCAACAG
>JAJRAX010000036.1 GCA_028679775.1 Methanothrix sp.
AGGAGTATTTGGAGAAGTTCCAGGGAGTTGGATATCAGGGAACGTTCGTATATCCAGAGTGATGAAATCTGGATTTTTTTAATTTTTTAGATCTGTTATTCTGAGATCCGTAATTCACCTCCTACTATTCTGTGCTCGCCCTCGCTGTCGTGCACAGTGATGCCGCCCTTCCCGCGTCTCTCTTCCGGATCGCCTCTGTCAAAATCCTGGTAGATTTCCATCAACGAAATGGCCTCTTCGATCTCGGTTATCTGACGCGAGATAAGCACTTTCGCGATCTTCTCTGCCTCACCGGGATCGATCCTTCTGCCAAGGCCCCGGCACTCGGAATGCATCAGCTCACCGCGATCCAGGTAGAACGGATATGTGCGGCAGAGGAGAGGCCGATCCATGTAAATTGAGCAGCGGCCCTCCTGGTAAAAGCGGCAGGATTCCCCATCTTTTTTCAGCCGCCACTCAAGAGTGTGAAAAGATCCATCCCGGCCCCACTCGCCGTCCTCTGGCGGCCCTGCCACCTCAAGCCAGGCGAGCCCGGCAGCAGCACAGATGCGCCTGACCTCGCGTGGGAAAACCAGCACACTGTTGTCCTCTCCGCGGCAGCACTCCCCGCAACGAAGGCACGAGAATCCCAGCTCTTCTATCCGGGCGGCCAGACTGATTGGGGTGAGTCTTTTGGCTTCGGATAATTCCTCATTCAGCTCGGCTATCCTCAGGCCTCTCTCTACTTCATCCACTCGATCTCATCCATTCATCTCTTGCATAGCGCGATGAAGTTGTCGAGAAGCTCAGAGCCGTATTGGGTGTGGACTACCTCAGGATGCCACTGCACACCATACAGAGGCCTGGTGAGGTGCTTCATGGCCTCGATCTCACATACATCGGAGCGGGCCAGGACCTCAAAGCCCTCTGGAAGCACCGAGACCTGATCCATATGTGAGGCCCAGGTCTTGAACCTGGCTGGCAGGCCCTTGAGGATGTCGTCTTCCTTGAGAACCTCCACGTCCACCTCGGCATAGCCTCCAATGCTACCGGGAACCACGCGTCCTCCAAAGGTGGTGCCCATGAGCTGCATCCCCAGACAGATTCCAAGCATGGGTATGTCCAGATCCCGCAGATAGTCAGCGCCGCGCCCGGCTCTATCAAGAGTGGGGCCGCCCCCCAGGATCAATCCATCAGCATCGATGTCCTCAGGAGGAGTCTGGTTGGAGATGAGGTCAGAGTCCACCCGATCCCTAATGGCACGTCGGATGAGGTGATTGAACTGTCCGTAATTGTTGACTACAAGTATTCGCATTATCCTGATCTTGCAGCGGATTATGATGATATATTTTTTGGCGGGGGACGCGTTCAGGTCGTTCTTTGTGATCTTTAGAAATATTATCTCCAAGTATTATGATGAGGATAATAAAATATGTAGTGGATTTTACCGCAGACATAGATTACAAATTTATATGAAAAATCACCTAACATCTGAAGCATGATGCAACCATTTGATCGAGTACTGATAGGAGAAGCGCTTGTCGGAGAGGGACCTGAGATCGCCCATATCGATCTCGTCATTGGGCCTAAAGGAAGCTCTGTGGAGCAGGCCTTTGTTAGCGCCCTGGCTTCGCCGGCTCAGGGGCACACGCCATTGCTCGCCGTCCTCGCGCCGAACCTTCCTGCGAAGCCTGCTACTCTGCTGGTGAACAAGGTCACAATCAAGGGAGCCGGACAGGCCATACTCATGTTCGGGCCTGCCCAGGCTGCTGTGGCAAAAGCAGTAATGGATTGCGTGGCGGCGGGAACCCTGCCAGAGAAACTGGCCGAGGAGCTGATGATAATAGTATCCGTGTTCATCGAGTGGGATGCCAAGGACAAGAAATTGGTTTACGATTTCAACTACCAGGCCACAAAGCTGGCAATTGAGCGCGCAGTATCTCAAAAACCCCCTGTCTCGGAGATATTGGCTAAGAAGGACTCTGCAAAGCATCCCTTTGCCTAGCTAATGTGAAACAAAGATTAATAAATGGCCTGCCTGAGCATTTATCAGGATAACGTAATGTGGGTGTGGTGAGTGTAGTGAAAGGAGAGTGTGGATATGCAGTTTAGTGATATTATAAAGCATAAGTACAGACATGTTTTTCTCGTTTACGTAATGATAATGATAGCCAGCCTGCTCCTGGCCCTTTCGGCCTCGGCACAAATGGGGCTTATGCCGGAAGTCATGGGACAGGAAGGGATAATCCCGACGGAAGGCACAGGCGGAGCAAACGACAATCAGCCGCCGTTCATTGGATCCGTCGATAGCAATAAGGAGAGTCCTCAGGAGGCAGGCGCCTCTATAAAATGGACTGCCAAAGCTACTGACCCGGAAGGCGATTCTGTTTTATTCCAATTCCGACTTATGGGCCCGTCCACGGGAGATGCATGGTCGATAGTGGCTCCCTGGTCCGAGGAGAACGCCTGGAAATGGGATACTGATTCACAAGAAGCCGGAGAGTACCAGATAAGCGTCTGGGTCAAGGACGAAAGCCATCCTGAAGATCAATTCACTCCGAACGAGAAAATCGCTCTGTTCACTCTGACGGCACCACAATCCGCGCCTATCGATCAGCAGTCGCCTGTGAAGGAACAGGAGGCTCTGCCTCAAAATGTTGAGCCTATCAACCAGGCTCCAGTCCTTACGGGCCTCACCTCATCACCAGCCAGCCCACAGGAGGCAGGCGCTGCTATAGCCTGGACTGCAGAGGCCAGCGACCAAGAGGAAGACGGCTTGCAGTTCCAGTTCCTTCTGGATGGTCAGCCGGCAACCGATTGGCAGTCTCAGCCTCAGTGGATATGGTACACCTCTGCCGATGAGGCAGGGTCACACAGCATCGAGGCAAGAGTCAAAGACAGCACCCACAATGAAAATGGAGACTCATCAAAGAGCGCAACATTTACACTTAACAAGCTCAATGAAAAGCCGACCATTTCCGAATTTTCTGCAGACAAGGCGAGTCCTCAGGAGGCCGGAAGCATTGTCATCTGGAAGGCTGCCGCAAACGATCCTGATGGCGATCCCCTATTATTTAGATTCTTTTTGAACGGGCTGCCCACAACTGACTGGCAGTCCTCCAATCAATGGGCCTGGACCGCCACGGAAGGCGATAACGAGGTTCTTGTCCAGATAAGAGACGGCAAACATGCCGATCAGGATGGTTTTGATGATCAGAGGAGCACGACGTTTGTTGTATCGTCGCCCAATCAGAAGCCTGCGATCATCAACTTCAGCCCTGACAAGATGAGCCCCCAGGAGACCGGCTCGACCATCACCTGGACCGTGGAGTTCATGGATGCCGAGGGCGACCCACTGGAGTTCCAGTTCGCCCTGGATGGACAGGTTATCCAGGATTGGGCAGAGAGCACCGTATGGGTCTGGAATGCTGCAGAAGATCAAATCGGACAGCATGAAATCAGCGCAAAGGTCAGAGACGGCAAGCACAATCCTGAAGGCGATAGCTCAAAGAGCGCCAGCTTCGAGATCGTCGCTCCAGCTAACAACGTGCCAGTCATGAGCGAGCTTGTCGCAGACAGAGACAGCCCGCAGGTTGCGGGAACTGCAATAACCTGGACGGCGGTGGCCGCTGATGCCGAGAGCGATCCGCTGGAGTTCCAGTTCGCTCTTGATGGACAGGTCATCCAGGACTGGGCAGAGAGCCCCGTCTGGGTCTGGAATGCTGCCGAAGATCTGATCGGCCAGCATGCAATTATTGCGAAGGTTAGGGACGGCAAGCACAATCCCGAAGGCGACAGCTCAAAGAGCGCCAGCTTCGAGATTGCAGCGC
>JAJRAX010000297.1 GCA_028679775.1 Methanothrix sp.
GAGGCTTTAGGGTTGTCCAAGCTCGTCATAGAGACCCGTCCCGAATTTGCGACATCCCGGACGGTCGAAGCATGCCTCTCTCACATTCCTACTGAGTTTGCCATCGGCCTTGAGACCGCGAGCGATCTCATCCGGGACAAAGTCATCAGAAAGGGCTTCACCTTCCAGGACTTCGTCTCTGCATCCGAGGCCGTACGCCGGCAGGGCGGAAGCGTCAAGGCCTACCTTTTGTTAAAGCCGCCACTGCTCACTGAGGGCCAGGCGATGAATGATGCCATAGATTCCGCTAAAAGGGCCCGCGGCTACGCCGATATCCTCTCTCTCAACCTCTGCAATGTACAGCGCAATACTGTGGTGGAGCGCATGTGGGAGAAAGGTGAGTTCCGGCCACCTTGGTTATGGTCAGCACTGGAGGTTATCAAAAGCGTGCCGGGTCCGATTGTCTGCGATCCAGTGGGAGCGGGAACCAGGCGCGGTCCGCATAACTGTGGCCAGTGCGATGATGCAGTGGCCGAGTCCATCCGTGTCCATGCTCTGTCCCAGGACGTGGGGCCTCTGAAAAGCCTGGATTGCTCTTGCAAGTCGGCCTGGAGAGAGATGATGGAGCTGGAAGAAGACGCCTTCGGGGCTGTTCTAGCCTGATAATATGCATATTCGATGATTATAAATATCAACGGAGTGCAATTATCAGGGTTGGTGTGAATGATGTTCGAAAAAATCCTGGTCCCAATGGATTTCTCCAGACATGCGGGCAGGCTCGTCGAGTGCGTCGGCGATATTCCCGGCGTAAAGGAGGTAGTTCTTCTCAGTGTCATCTCAAGGAGCCCTATTACCAGGGTCTGGGATCCGGTATCTGAGCTGAACCAGGCCGAAGAGCGTCTGGTGGCTATGAAGGGGGCCATAACGGTCCCTGGAATCAATGTCAAAGTGAGGGCTGTTTCGGTCATTGGAGGCGAGGTGGCCAGCGCCATATCGAGGGTCGCAGACGAAGAGAAGGTCTCTTTGATAGCTATGGGCGCTCGAGGACGGAGCAGGATACAGAGCGCATTGCTTGGAAGCGTCTCCCGAAATGTCTTGCGCTTTGGTGACACTCATCTTCTGGTCATGCGTTATCGGATGCTGGATGACGGTGAAATGCAGATGCATTGTTCTCATCTCTTTTCCAGGATTCTTTTCCCTACAGACTTCTCTCAGCCTGCAGAGGCTGCTTTGTCCTTCCTCAAGAGTCTGCCGGGTATTGGCGAGCTGGTGCTGCTCAATGTCGTCTCCACAGGTGAGACCGATGAGGAAATTGATGCTAATGTCGCTTCTGCCATGAATAAAATGGACGAGGTGGTCTCGGAGCTTATGCAAAGTGGCGTGGCAGTCACCTCCAAGGTTGTAGTGGGCCATCCTGTTGAGGAGATCAGGTCTGTAGCCGAGGAGGAGGATGTATCCGTCATTGCCATGAGCTCTCAGGGTGCAGTGGCCATAAAGAAGGGCCGGATCGGCAGCACTGCCTATGATGTGGCCAATTCCGCAAAGAGGCCGGTCCTCGTTTTAAGAAGATCTGAGATCGCAATGTACTAGCCAGGGGCAGATTTTCTTTAATTTTTGCTGGAACGATTTTAGCACATGAGCTTCAATCTGCTTTATTATTTTATATTGTTTGTGGTATGTCTAAATTGCTTGATTGAACTATGGTGAAGACCGCAACACAAAATATCTTTCCATAATAGTAATATCTGGGTTTATTTCCTATTTTCAATTAGGCTTAATTGCCATTTATCCTATTGGGGTCGAAATAATTTGAATTTTTGCAATTAAGATATGCATAAATCCACAATAAAAACCAAAAGCATTTAATATTGGGAGAGCGTCCGAATAGCAGACTCTCAACTGAGAGCGGATGTAGGATTAACTGTAATGAGGTGGTCTAATGGTTACTGTATTGGGTGAAGTTGTAACCTCAGTAGATATGGCTTTGGCATTTATAGCCTTAATTGTGCTGATATTCCCCTTTAAAGTTAAAGTTGTTGAACAAAATTTGGAAGTATTTCTATTTATAATGGGCGCGGCTGCTGTCACAGTGACCAGCAAGTGGACAATGGACCTGATTCTGTTGGCTGCAGAAGAGCCCGTCATCAAGGGCATTGTGCCTGCAGTGTTGGTTGCAGGGTTCATATTCCTCTACGGCCAGAAGGCTTTTACGAGCTTTATGAACGGCTTGGTCAAGAAGATGAACCTGGGCGTAATCATATTCGTCTCCACATTTGTACTGGGACTGATATGCTCAGTCATCACGGCCATCATCTCCTCGCTCTTCCTCTGCGAGATTGCCAATACCCTGCCCCTGGACCGAAAGAATAAGATTAACTATGTGATCATTGCCTGTTTCGCCATCGGCCTTGGCGCAGTGCTCACACCTCTTGGTGAGCCCCTGTCCACCATCGCCATCACCAAGCTGCAGGGTGCGCCCTTGTATCCAGGTGGTCCCGGCAACGCTGGCTTCTGGTATCTTATGGACCAGCTCGGCATCTTGATCGTTCTTGGTGTCCTGCTCTGCGCAGCCTTTTCCATGTTCTACATCAAGCCAACCACCGGCAAGGTGGAGAAGATGGGAAGCGCCGAAGAGGGAAGCGTCAAAGAGGTTATCATCAGGACCCTCAAGGTTTACGCCTTCGTAGCAGCTCTCTTCCTTCTGGGTGCCGGAATGGAGGTGCTCATATTCAAGTACTTCACCAAGATCCCGGATTACGTCCTATTCTGGGTGAATATGATCTCCGCCATCCTGGATAATGCCACGTTGACCGCGGCTGAGATATCCAAGGCCCTGACACAAAAGCAGATCAACGCTGCTCTCTACGGCCTGCTCATCTCCGGCGGCATGCTGATCCCCGGCAACATCCCCAACATCATCTCTGCCGGAAAGCTCGGCATCACAAGCAGCGAGTGGGCAAAACTCGGAGTACCATTTGGACTGGTATTGAATGCTCTCTACTTCGTAGTAGTATTCATCCTGGGAATCAACCCAACCCTTGGGCTCTAAATCTGGGCTCAAGATCTCTTTTTTATAAAAAAAATGCTTTTAATTGCAGAATAAAATTGCTTCAGTCAAGCAGGCACCAGCTTCCTGGCGTTTGATGGATCTGAAGTCTTGTAGCTATGGATTCCCAGCTAAAAATCAAATAGCCTTCTTTTCTGATGCGATGACATACCGCCGTAAGAAATAGCCTATCATGCAGACCATGACTCCGCCCATCTCTAGCACCACAACGGTCGAGTTATGGATATTCGATACTAATAGAAGCTCCCAGGCCACGATCATTGCCAGCAGACCTATTATTATCAATAATATTGCAGATAATTTTAAAATTATGACCTTCTTCCTATCCATGCTTCTCCCTCGTGTGGCATGCTGGCCTGGATATTAATGTTTGCCTCATGGCAGAGCTTTGATTTTACGGGTATCATTTGCGTTTCATCTGCGCTTGATTCCAGGCGTGGCAAGGTACCATCTGCCTTTTCTTCCTCTGAGAAACTGCAGGGCCTCGGCATAATCATCAAAGTAATGAGCCTCTTTGCTGTCAATGCTCATAACTGTAATCCTTCGCTCAATTGATATTCCTCTCTCCTTCAGCATCTCCTCTATCTCTCCGCGCAGCTCGCTCTTCTTTTTTTTGATCACTCCACAGTTATCCTGCGGCTCTTTGCTTTCTATAACCTCGTCGTGCTCTTCTGGCAGGACCATCACCCTCACTAAAGCTTTGCCGGTTTAGCCTGTCCAACAGCCCATTTGATATATTCGCCGGCGGGAAATTCGTGCACCGTTGTGGCCACAATCAGCCCTTCATCAAATCTTGCCGTCACCAATATGGCCCGGCCTTTTTCGTCCCTTAGAACTGTCTCAAAGCCCTCTCCTGGGATCAGGTAGCCATCGCACTCAGGGGTGCTGGTACATAAGAGGCAGGAGCACTCGTCTTCAGATGGAGAGACGCATCTGCCGCCAATCTCGCAGACGTAAGAGAGCGACACCGGCAGCCAGTCAAAGTCGTGCTTTTCAACCATCGGCCCGAAAACCGTCAGGACTCCGCCTTTTCTAACAAAGTCCGAGATGTTGGACTTCATTCTCCGCAATGCTGGCAGAGTCCGGGAGTATTGGGCGTTGGCAAAGCCCGTGGGAATCAGGGCTGCCTTGTACCTTGGCAGAAAGGGGCTGCCAAGTATTGCAGGTGAGAGAAACTGAAAGCTGACCGACAGTTCCGCGAAGAGCTTCTCGTAGAGGAATGTTCTCTCACCGATGATAGCAATATCTGTCATACTGCAGCTACCTGTTTCTCTCCCAGAGGAAAACCTTTATGGTTAGATGGTCGTATGTCTCGCTTGTCTCTGACATTTTTCTCCATTAGGTTTATTACTAAATAACATCTGCATATAGACCGCGATATATATGGAACAAGAATTAATGAGGATCGGAGTCTCGCTGCCGGAGAAGTTGCTCTCCAGGTTTGATGAGATTATCTTGCAGCGTGGTTACTCATCGCGTTCGGAGGGCATCAGAGATGCCATCAGGAACTACATCGTCCATTTCGAGTGGATGAGCGACGTGCAGGGCGAAAGGGTGGGCGTAATCACCCTGGTCTACTCCCATGGCCAGCGGGGTCTGGTGGACAACCTGACTGAGATTCAGCATGAGGCAGGCAGCATCATCCAGTCCAGCCTTCATGTTCACCTTGATCACGACAACTGCCTGGAGGTCATCGTCCTGCGAGGCGAGGGTCAGGATGTGAGAAAGGCTGCAGAGAAGATGATGTCTCTAAAGGGCGTAAAGCACGTTAAGCTCACAACCACTTCAATGGGCAAAGAGCTGTAAACCGCAGAGCTGAGATTTCCATGAATTGCCTGGAAGTCATTCCCGGCGTTGTCATCCTGGAGTCGGATGGGGACAAGAGGCTGGCGAGCAGAAGCCTTGACGCCCAGCCAGTTTACGGGGAACGCATCTTGGATGGGTATCGTTTCTGGGACCCCTTCCGCTCCAAGCTGGGAGCATTGCTGCTCAAGGCCAGCCGAACGCTGCCCGTTCTCTCTCGCGACGCGAAGGTCCTTTATCTAGGGGCGGCCACCGGCACCACAGTAAGCCATGTCAGCGATATAGTCAAGGACGGCCTGGTCTATGCAGTGGAGTTCTCGCATCGCTCAATGCGCGATCTAATCCGTCTCTCAGAGAGGCGCGGGAACATCGTGCCGATACTTGCCGATGCCTCCCGGCCTGAGGAGTATGCCTTTTTTGTCGAGCCGGTCGATTGGGTCTATCAGGATATAGCTCAGAGAAATCAGGCAGAGATTGCCACATCGAACTGCGCCCGTTATCTCAAGCCAGGCGGCGATCTCATCCTCATGCTCAAGACCCGGTCGGTCGATGTCAACGCAAGCCCTCAGGCCGTCCTCCAGGCAGAGATAAAAAATCTTCAGGGGCTTGATCTCGGTCCGATCCAGGATCTCCTGCCCTTCCACCAGGATCACTGGGCGATCTTGGCCAAGAAGCCCAGATGATCCCCGTTCTTTGCAGCCGAATTTACTGATGTCTCAGCTTACGAGCTTTTTGATCTCATCGTATATGATGCTGGGCAGAAGCCTTACGTATCCCACCAGCGGAATCTTGGCTTTGGCTACTCCAATGACCCACTCATCTTTAACCGGCGTCAGATAGCTGATGCCCTCGCCCACGACGGTGCCATTTGTGGTCTCGTAAATGATCAGGCCGGTATTCTTGTCCAGGTAGATCTCACCGCCTACATTTATGATATTTTCCCGGTTTGCATCGATGTAGGACGATTTGGCCATGCCGAAGATCTGTCCAGCCTCCTGGTCGATCACCTCATTGTGGTCTCCCTTGGTTATGTAGCCGGAGAACGGCGCGGCAGGTCCGCCTTGCCACATAGGCTCTCCTGCGTTCACATACCGCAGGGCACGGTGAATGATCGGCGTGGCCTTCTCCTTGCCCGGAGCAAATCCCAAAAGCATCTTGAACTGGTCCAGGAGGTTCAAGCTCGCCTTGCCATAGGGCCGGTAAAGTATGACATCCCCCGGATTATTAAACGCAGTATAGCCGGTCTTCTCTGCCTCATCCCAAGCAATTACATCTGTGCGCGACGCTCCCTGAACTAGTACAATATCCCCAATATTGAGATTCGGCACCATGCTTCCCGATTCCACGGCGACCATAGGCGTCCAGAGCCCCAATAACAGTTGAGACAGGAGGGATATTCCGCCAACCACCACAACCACGAAGATTATGTCCTTGGCCAGGCCAGGAAGAGGCAAATTGTCAAACCACTCTTCGATCCTCATCAACCATATTTATCAGTTGGTAGGATCTTATACTCCTTTCGATGCAGCAGATATCAGGCAGTCGCGTCCATCAGGGTCCTTCTGCCGGCCTTGAGATCGTAGAGAGGCTTGCCGAGCTCGGCTACCAGCTGGAGCCGGAGGCTCTCGAGATCATCTGTCGCTATCGTGGAAGCAAAGAGGATCTGCTCAAGCGCATCGTCAGCAGCACAGACAGATCCGTGGTGGTGATTGGATCTTATCAGGTCTCATGCCATCTCGATTCTGCCTTAATCTCATCGACTCCTTCAGCTCTCCCAATCCCTTCTGCTCGGTCAGCTTCGCTTGCCCCGTCTCCTGCGTCTGTGTCACTTTCTCCGGCCAGGATTGTGCCATCGTCTGCTGAGCTGAAATGCGATATAACTGGCCGGTCTACTTGTGTTGGCGATTACAGCGATTTTGTTCACTATTTTCGCGATAGGTACGCCAAAATCAGAGAGATACTCTCTCGAAGGCTCAACTCCAGGCCCATTGAGTCCTTGGGCAAGAGCACAACTGGCCGAGAGGTGTCGGTCATTGGCATGGTCATGGATGTCAGGACCACAGCCAAAGGCAACCGAGTGATTGAGCTGGAAGACCCCACCGGACTCCTGACTGCCGTCATTCAGAAGGATGCGGAGATTTACGAGCAGTCTGGGCTCATCATCACAGATGAGGTCATAGGGGTCACGGGAACCTCTGACGGCAATGGCAGGGTCTTTGTCAAGTCCCTGCTCTGGCCTGATATGCCCAACCAGACAGCTCCTCTGGAAAAGGGAAGCGGATGCGCTCTCTTGCTCTCAGACCTGCATGTGGGCAGCAAATATTTCATGGCTGAAGCCTGGCAGAGATTTTTAGAGTGGCTTAACGGTGATGTGGACGACCCATCCGGCCTGGCCTCGAAGGTTCAGTACATAGTGATTGCCGGTGATGTAGTGGACGGTATTGGCATTTATCCAGGCCAAGAAAAAGACCTGGCCATAATGGATATTTATGAGCAGTACCAGGCTGCGGCCAAGTGGCTCAACGGCATCAGAAAGGACATAAAGGTGATCATTGCTCCAGGAAATCACGATATCGTGCGCCAGGCTGAGCCTCAGCCTGCTCTTCCAGATGATATTCAGAGGTATTTTAGAAGTGATATGCTCTTTGTGGGCAATCCTGCCTGGGTGACATTAAGCGGAATATCTGTATTGATCTATCACGGTCGAAGCATCGATGATCTGGTCCTGCGCCTGCCCGGTATCTCTTATGCCGCGCCTGAGATGGCCATGATTGAGATGCTCCGACGGCGGCATCTCTCTCCAATTTACGGCAGTCGCGTCTCAATTGCACCTGAACACGAGGACCATTATGTCATATCCCGACCGCCAGCAATATTGCATTGCGGGCATGTTCATACCGTCGGCATAGCCAGGTACAAGGGCGTGGCTGTGATCAACAGCGGGACCTGGCAGTCTCAGACCGATTTTCAGAAGAAGATGAACATCCAGCCAGTGGCCGGGGTTGTGCCAATCATTGATCTGGCTTCCATGAAGGTCCGCAAGCTGATCTTCACTTGAAACTGCAATCTTGATGTTCTGTTCCACATTCGCATGCAATCAATTCATCTACACTTATATCATTTTCAATTTCATTATAATGTTATCTTATTGACTTTAAGCATATGATTATGATTTATATTACGTTAACCATAAGGTCCAATCTGCCTATTAATTGCTGTATTTGTCTATAACATGATGTGGATATTTTGTAACTTATGCTCTCAAGATCATACCTATTTTTGTATGTCTTACCAAAAAATATAAATATTATCAATGCTAACATCCGTCTATATTAAAGGATGTATGGGGTGAAATTATTAAGAAAATAGGTTTTGCATTGGTGTTGGCTGTGGCTATGTTATCCATTTCTGCTATGGCGCAGAATGATTATGGCCTGGCTGGAAGCGGCGGTGTAGATGTTCTTGGAACTGGCATCTTTGAGACTGATGGGACCCTCACGAAGTTCCCTGAGGCTCAGGACACAAACATAGACACCCTGAACGTGGGAAACGATAAAGCATTGGCATTTGGGAACATCTGGCAGAAGACCCCCTTGGCCACTGCTACCAACAACCTGGAGATCAAGAAGAATCAGGATTCTGGATTCTGCGAAGGCTGCAATGTAACTGAAACCACTGATACGAGCTATTATGAGGGCTGCAAGGATTGCTGCATCAAGGTGAATATCGATCAGATCAGTGTCGGCAACAGGGAAGCTCTTGCCTTCGGATTCGCCGCAGCCACCAACAACGTCAAGATTGTAGCCAACCAGCAGTAATTCCGGATTCTGATTTAAGAGATTGATCTGAGGACTGAAATGAGGATGTCGACCAAGCCCGCTAGCATGTTGTTAGTGGGCATCCTTTTTATTTGCGTCTTATGCGATTTGGCATCATCAGTGCAGTCATCCAATGGCCTTAATCCATTCGATAAATTCGAAGGCCAATCTCTTTATTCGCTGCATCGGGAGGCCAGCTCCGGATGGGGCGAGCTCAAGGTCGGCGAGGATTCTGTATATTTTCCCTGGCACCGTTCATCTAAGTCTGAGGAGGTTTTGATGGGTGACAATGACACTGCGGCGACTGTGAAAGATTTGTCTGCAATGAATTGCCAAATGCAGAGAACTATCTCCTACAAAGATTCCCAGAATGGGGACCCTAATCATCTTGGACTTGCTAATTCCCTGGATATAAGCGTGAGCGGCAAGAGGGCCGATGAATCAGGTGCTGGCTTTTCCAAGGACATCTCGGATATCCTGAAGATGTCTGCAAGCGAGTCGGCCGTTTCAAACGAGGAGTTCAATGAATCCGGTGGCCAGGTGGCAGGTATTGGCGATTTGAATCATCTTGGAAACTATCTGAGCATAGATGTTCATGGCATATACGTCAGCGCAGCAAACACCGTGCCTGGGGGAAGTGCAGTCGCCACCTCTAATATCATCATAGAGCCGGTGCAGATCATCGTTTGTCCCTCAGAGGTTGAAGAGAAGCTCAGGTAATGGTTGGGGCGAATCGTCCCCTAAAAAATAGCTCGTCCGATATCCATCTTCAATTTTTTGTTTATACTGTTCAGTCAATCGATAGTTGTTTGTGCTTTTCTATCTGAATTATCCGATCGATTAATACGGCTTCTTATTATTCACGACGCATATTCTATGTAAAATTCTGTACTGAAGATACTCTAATAAATCTATAATTTTGCTCCAAAAAACACCATAACGTATTTATATAATAAGTAATTAGTTATGTACAACCACTAAGAGTTTATGGGGTGAAACCATTAGAAGTGTAGCAATGTTCTTGGGTGTGGCTATGGCGTTGGCCGCGTTCGCGGTTCCAGCTATGGCGCAAAGTGCAATGATAGGAAGCGGCGGTGTGGACATTCTTGGGCAGGGCATCTTTGAGACTGGGGCAAATGCCTTCAAATTCCCCGCGGATGCAGATATCAACTTTGATTCGGTGGAGGTTGGAAACGACCGGGCGTTGGCCATTGGTGGATCAGCTCAATTATCAGGCCCATTCGGATCCAATAGCGCAGCGGTTACGGCTCAGAACAACCTGAAGATCAAGAAGAATCAGGACTCTGGGGAGTGCGCTTGCTGTCAGGCTCTGGATCCATCTTGTCCCTGCAAGGACTGCTGTACCAAGTATAATGTGGAGCAGATAAAGGTAGGAAGCAGGAGTGCAACTGCCATAGGTCTCTCGATGCAGGGTACCTTCCCGTTCTCCGGGAATGCCGCATCTACCCTAGCTCAAAACAATGTAGAGATCGTGACCAATCAACAGTAGCGTTGGGTCTGATGACCCATAGGAGAATCCATGAATAGAAAGCTGGGACCCACCGGCCTTGTGCTGGTGGGAGCTGCTTTTATTTGTCTGTATCTGGTGCTGGCTACAGCCTCTGTCTTGGGCCAATCAAACCTGCCAGATCTGTCAAGCCAGCTCAAGGACTCGGTATCGTCGCAGCGCTCATCTGCCTTGCAGCAAAGCGATCTCGGATTCGTGCCAAAAGTTGCGCCTTCAAAAGAGTCCATTTCTCTCACCGAGCTGAACTCATCCTGCCAGGTTTCTGACCTGACGTCAGTTAATTCCGTAAAGGAGAGAGATATAGTCTGCAATGAGGCGCAAAATGGGGACTCCAATGCAATGGGTCTCGTTAATTCCCTGGATTTAAGCATCTCAGGCCAAGAGACGAAGATGGAGGGTGACTGGCCGGTTGAGGGGCCAAAAGATGATATCGAGATGATTGTGGATAACGCCCTGAACTCCAGCTCGAAGAGTTCACCAAATCGTGAAATGAGCCAAGAGCAAATGGTGCAATCTGCCGAGCAAGTGCATCTCGGAAATAATATCGATGTGGATGTTCATGGCATTTCGGTCAGCGCCTTGAATACTGCAGAAGGAGGCAGTGCAGTGGCCACTTCAAATATCATCATAAAACCGGTGCAGATCATCATCTGTCCCTCTGAGGTCGAGGAAAAGCTGATATGAAATCAATGGGCATTTTTCTCGCCTCGTTTCTGCTTTTTTCCATCACAAACTATAAGGGCGTTTTGTTGCAATCCCTCTTTTGATATGATCATCCAGAGACCGAGAGGCACCAGGGACTTTCTCCCTGAGGAGACCGAGAGGAGAAGTCAGGCCAAGAAGGCCATGCAGGATGTTTTGGAGAGATGGGGATACCGGGAGGTAGCTACACCTACATTTGAGCATCTGGAGCTGTTCACAATAAAGTCAGGGGCGTCGGTGATTGAGGAAATCTACAGCTTCAAGGATAAAGGTGGGCGGGATCTAGCCTTGCGCCCGGAGCTGACGGCTCCTGTGATGCGCATGTTTGTCTCCGAGCTGCAGAACTCCCCGAAGCCGCAGCGGCTCTGGTACTTCGGAAACTGCTTCCGGTACGAGCGGCCCCAGAAGGGGCGTTTCAGAGAGTTCTGGCAGATGGGCTGTGAGCTGATCGGCGGCTCAAAGCCCGATTCTGAGGCGGAAGCCGTGGCTCTTGCCAGCAGGATGCTGCAAAGCGTGGGCGTTTCCGGGGACATTCACATTGGCTATCTGGGTCTGATCAGGAGCATTCTAGGCAAGATCCCAGGCGAGCACCGTTCCTCAGTCATGAGGATGATAGACAAGAAAGAGAGGGATGCTCTGGCCACTCTTCTCGAAGAAATCGGCTGCAGCCATTTTGGTCTACTGGAGCTGATCGACAGCAAGGGAGAGAGCGCTTTAGATCGTGCTGCACAGATCGTGGCCGATTGGAAGCCCGCACAAGAGGCTGCAGCGGCTGCGCCGGAGCCTGTCTCGGCAAACGAAGCCGCGGCTGTGACTTCTTCGTCTTCCGGTCGCGGCTCGGCTCGGCAGGGACGGGCAGTTGAAGCACAGCTGCATCTGGAGGAGTTTGTTCAGACCGTTGACCTGCTGAAGGCATACGGCGTCAACTTCACAATAGACTTTGAGATCGTGCGTGGTCTCGAGTACTACTCCGGAACGGTCTTTGAGGTTTATGCCGAGGGCCTTGGAGCACAGCGGCAGATCTGCGGTGGCGGGACATACGAACTGGCTAGCCTCTTTGGCGGCAAGGAGACCTCCTCCACTGGATTTGGTCTGGGTTTTGATCGCATCATGGAGATAGTGCAGATGAATTCATCGCGGCCTTCACCAGTCTTTATGGCCTTTACCCCTGATGTCAAGCGAGAGGCTGCAAGAATCGCGAGCCGACTGAGGGAGAGTGTGCCAGTGGTGATGGACGTCATGGGCCGGGGACTGAAGGCCCAGCTCAAGGCAGCGGCCAGCGCGGGCGCCGACTATGCAGTCATTGTGGGAAAGGATGAGTTGGACGCCGGGCGTTTGACCTTGCGCGACATGTCCGGAGGAGCGCAGGAGAGCCTGCTCATCGCGGAGATTGAAGCAAGGCTAAAGGCGCATTTTCAGGACATTTGTTGATTGCTTCACTACAATTTTTTTCTTTCACGTACGACTATTGATAGCACGAACGCCGCAACGGAAAACACAAGTCCTATCATCATAGAAAAATGAAATCCGTTCATTAATGCGCCAATATCAAGTTCGGAAAATGCAACAATACCATCTTCTGCAGTCGCAATCGTAAAGGTCGTTGCATATAGCGCTATGCCAATGACACATCCAAGATACATTGCAGCAATCATCAGTGATGATGCGGTACCTTCTTCGCCGCTTGGGGCATAATCGACAACTCTGCTGGCTACTGGCCCTCCTGCAAATCCCCAGAAAAGTCCCATTAAAATGAGACCCGCAATGAGCAAAATCCGTCCCATCTCAGGGATAATCACCAGATAGATGCTGCTAATCGCAATCAATACAAGACATGCCGCAATGGCAAAGGGTCTGCGGCCAATTCTGTCTGACCATTTTCCTAGAGGGATGCCAATAATCGCAGTGATTGCAGGTGGAATCAGCAGATATAGACCGCTAACTGCTGAATCGAACTGCATTCCTGCCTGAAGGTAGAAAGGCAGGAGATAAAAAACTCCCATATATACAATGCTAATAATAAAAAATGCGAGGAAAACTGCTGTAAACTTCCATGCAGCGAAGATGCGGACGTTAATCAGCGGGGTTGTGCACTGCAGTTCCCTTGCGAGAAATGCAATAGCACACATTAAGCCTAGAATCATGCAGAGCAGCATCTGCTGATTGGCGATTCCAAGATGTGGGATACGTTCTAGGGCATATACCTCAAATACTATCGTTCCAAAGAGCAAAACAGCACCGGTAAAGTCGAATGGCTGTCTTATCCTGGGGCCATCCTTGGGGATCGCATGCAGGCCAAAAGGCAAAAGAAGGAGTCCTATCGGGATATTGACTAGGAAAATCCAATGCCAGGTCAGATAATGAGTGATCAATCCCCCGATAGCAGGACCTGCAACGGCACCAATGGAGACTGTCATTGCCATTGTACCAAGAGACATTCCCAGCATATTTTTCGGCAGATACGTCACGCATAGCAGAGGTGCAGTTGCAGCAATCATGGCAGCCCCTATTCCCTGAAGAATTCTGGATGCAAGAAGAAATCCAAAATTGGAGGAGAGTCCGCATGCTGCAGATCCGAGAGTAAAGATGAGGAGACCTCCGAGAAATATTTTCCTGAGAAAACCCCGCTCTGCAATCTTTCCAAAGACGAGAATGAGTCCTGCCATCATCAAGAGATATGTGATGACGACCCAGGAGATCGTCCCTGCATCGATCCCGAATGATTCGGACATTTGTGGGAGGACGATATTTACAATCGAACTATCAAGCCCGTCAAAGAGCATCCCGGTTGCAGCGGCTGCGAGAAGGAGCTTTTGATGCAGGGGATTGGTGATGATGTCTGACATAGCGCCATAGTGGTACGTAAAAGAAGCTCTTCTACATTGCGGTATGTGATGTGTCGAACCTCCTGGATTGTCGGGCGCAGGGGCAGAGAATCCCTGCCTTTTCAAAGGCGGGATGAATCGTGCCCCGCCCAGATTACTTTCACGTTGATAAGACTCAAGCAGCGCGCACAAAACCACAAAAACAA
>JAJRAX010000397.1 GCA_028679775.1 Methanothrix sp.
CGCATCTCGTCTTCACGCCGCCTTCGACCGGGTCTCAATCGCGAAATCCTCGACGTAGCCACGGCTACGCCGGCGGACTTCACTCAATCGTCCCGGCCAAATTCGGCATAAATCCGAGCGCGATCCCCGGCAACGCTATCTACGGATAAGCTCTCAAAGCGCGGAGGGGCAAAGCGCGGTCCTTCGCCGCCTTTCCCAAGACATTGGCGGAGGATGGGGCAGATGGGAAATTCTCCTTGACTCCTCCGGGCTTTAATCATAATATCTCGGAGATTCCATCTGTCCGGCGGCCTGATGAGACGCCGGACAGATGAGACAGATCAATTGAAGGAGTATGTATGGCGTTATTTTCGACGGGCCGGAGAGGAGACATTATCCGGCTTTTATCTGTAATAGCTGTCCTTCTCGTAGTGGTGTCCTGTTCCGGCAATAAGGATAAGAGCCGGTTTTATATGCTCCAGACCATCTCCGACCCCTCTCCGGCGCGAAAAGGCGAGGGCACGGCATATGTGCAGCTCCGCAAGGGGGGATCGAATGTGGTAACCATAGAGATCAGGGGAAGAACGGGCCGGTCTTTCCGCGTGTACAAGCAGGAAGGGGGTCAGGGAGAATTCAAAGAGAAAAGCACCTTGAACCTGGAGCTCTCAAAAAGCGTGCAGAGCTGGGACAGTTCCCAGGAACGCCTTGTTACCTTCAGTGACCGTGACAATCCCTCGGTGAACGACCGTTACAGGATCGTGTCAATCACAGACGGCAAGGAATCGGGTTCTCTCAGGGTTGTCTACGAGACCGATGACGCCGATTATTTCCGGCAAGTGGAGAATAAGGAACCGGGCAAATAGAGCCTGTCCGGTGGCCCCTTATTTGCCTTGATTTTGCCGCCTCCTTGCTGCTATCTTTATCCATTATGCGTCTATCTCCTGAGGACACGCACATACAATGAGGAAAGACTGGGCCCGGACCGAAGGCTGCGCGTCGCCCCAGGGGGTGGACTGGATAGAGGAAGAAGAGGCGTTCAACTTCGCCCTCTACTCTGAAAATGCCACGGGTGTCACCCTGCTCCTCTATCGCGAGGAAGACCCGGTTCATCCTGTCCTCGAATATAAACTCAATTACCTGAAGAACAGGTCGGGGAGGATCTGGCACTGCAGGGTTCCCCTGTGGGAAACGGAAGGGGCGAAATACTACGCCTACAGGGTGGAGGGTCCTTTCGACCCGGAGAAGGGGCACCGGTTCGACCCGGACAAGGTCCTCCTTGACCCTTACGCGAGGGCGGTCTATTTCCCGCCAGGGTTCAGCAGGAAAGCGGCGACACAGCCCGGCTCCAACGCGGGGAAAGCGCCTCTCGGGGTCTTGAGGACCGACAGGACAGCCTTTGACTGGGAGGGGAAGAAGAGGCCCTGGCATAGCACCGACACGGTTATCTACGAGCTTCACGTGAAGGGGTTTACCATGAGGCCGAACTCGGCCGTGGAGCCCGGGAAACGGGGGACCTACCTCGGACTCACGGAAAAGATTCCCTACCTCAAAGAGCTGGGTGTGACGGTGGTCGAGCTTCAGCCCGTGTTCCAGAGTGATCCGGAGGAGGGAAGCTTCTGGGGATACATGCCCCTCAACTTCTTTTCGCCTCACCGCGGGTATGGGTGCGCCGGAGACGAGTGCAGCCAGATCAACGAATTCAAGGCCATGGTAAAGGCATTCCACGAAGCGGACATGGAGGTTATTCTCGACGTGGTCTACAATCACACCACCGAGGGTGATGAGACAGGCCCCACCTACAGCTTCCGGGGCATCGACAACTCGGCCTTCTACCTGCTCCAGGAGGACCGGCGGCTCTACCGGAACGACACGGGAGTGGGAAACGTTTTTGAATGTGCCCATCCCTACGTGCGCTTGCTTATTACGAACAGCCTGAGCTTCTGGGCGAGGGAGATGGGCGTTGACGGGTTCCGCTTCGACCTCGCCTCCATCTTTACACGGGATATGGACGGAAAAATCAATCTCCAGGACCCTCCCA
>JAJRAX010000298.1 GCA_028679775.1 Methanothrix sp.
TCAGCGCCGCAAATCTCGCATTGCTTCTCGGTCATTTCGGAAACCTTTATAGGGGTCGGAGTTTAATAATCTTTGTAATTATGGATAGTGGAGAAGGCATGAATGAGTCACAGGCCGGCGCAGATTTCTCGCGCTACATCCTGGACCGCATGCGCCAGCTTGAAGAGCGCAACCTGGCGCTGCGAGAGCAGAAGGACCGCGTGGAAGGAGAAAAGCGGCTCATCGAGAACCAGAAGCTTAAGTTTGAGCGGGAGGCCCGCAAGCTGAGAAGCGAGCTGGAACGTCTGCGCGTCGGTCCTATGATTGTAGGCACCATTGTGGATGTCCTGGACGAGAACAGGGTTATCGTCAAGAGCAGCACCGGCCCACGGTTTGTGGTAAATCTATCACAATTTATCGAGGAAGAGATTAAGCCCGGAGCACAGGTGGGCCTAAACCAGCAGTCATTTGCGGTGATGTGTGTCCTGCCCTCTCCTCGCGACCCGGCTGTCTTCGGCATGGAGATAGAAGAGGCTCCGGATGTTCATTTCTCCCAGATCGGAGGCCTGGATACCCAGATCTCCGAGATCAGAGAGATCGTGGAGTTGCCACTCAAGCGTCCTGACCTCTTTACGGCTGTGGGCATTGAGCCGCCCAAAGGAGTCCTGTTGCACGGGCCACCCGGTACAGGCAAGACCATCCTGGCCAAAGCGGTAGCCCAGAGCACCGAGGCCACATTCATGCGCGTTGTGGGATCGGAATTCGTGCAGAAGTATATCGGAGAGGGTGCACGCCTGGTGCGAGAGCTATTTGAAATGGCCAAGAGCAGATCACCGGCTATCATCTTCATCGATGAGCTGGATGCCATCGGCGCACGGCGCATGGATGGAGCTACCAGCGGAGATCGCGAGGTGCAGAGGACGCTCATGCAGATCCTGGCGGAGATGGACGGATTTGATGCGCGAGGCGAGGTCAAGCTCATAGCGGCCACAAACCGCCTGGACATGCTCGATCCAGCCCTGCTGCGGCCCGGACGTTTTGATCGGGTCATCGAGATCCCCCTGCCAAGCAGAGAGGCTCGCGAGTCCATTTTAAAGATTCATACCGCTGGCATGAACCTGGATGAGGGAGTCAATCTGAAGACAATTGCTGAGATGGCAGATGGCTCAAGTGGTGCCGATCTGAAGGCCCTCTCGACTGAGGCCGGCATGTATGCCATTCGCGAGGAGAGGACCATAGTCTACCAGAGCGACTTTGAAAATGCTGCGACCAAGATACTTCACAAAGATAGAAACCAGGTTAATGAGCCGGAAGGCCTGGTGCAGCAGTACATTTGAAGGCACGAAATTTTCCGGCCTGGGACTCTGGTTTCAACCCCGGACCTCTTTTTTTTGCATATTGAGTAGGAGGGGGGAAAGTCGAGAAGGGCAAAGGAGGTAGGAGAAAAACTCTAATCGACTTTCGCCTTTGACTATATAGACAATTGCCGAGATATATAGTTTTCTATTTAACAAGAAATTGAGCGTTGGAATTATATTGAGGAACGGGATCTAGTTTTTTGAGCTGAGACGGGAAGACGCAATATGAGCAAAATTCCATATCGAGTCGCTGTGGTCGCCGTTCTGTTCATCTGCACGATCTTTATTCTTGCATCGTCAGGCTTGACCAATGAAACCAAGACGGCATACACCCGTGACGGCATCAATTTCGTCAGCAAAGAGAGAGTAGAAGAAAATATCAGATTTGAGTATGCCAAGCCTGGAGAGTACCGAGAGGTTGCAGTCCCCCTCGATGCCATAGTAGTCGGCGCATCCACCATACCAAAGAACCTGACCGCATCCGAGGACAAAGATGAAAGCATAGCAGAAGCTGAAGCACCAACAGACTCCAATCAAACACAACCCCCTTCCAATCCTGAAAGCAAATACCCTTATGCATCCATCTCTATCGGGCTGCTGGCCGTCGGCGGTGTTCTATTCTTTGTCGCGTCATTCGTCTCCAGACGCGATAGGTGACTTCCTCCCATGCCCCTGAAGGGGCAGGGCTTCCTGCTTCATCGAGCACGCGGAGCGAAAGTAATGAAAGGGGTACGATTCATCCCATCCCCTGAAGGAGATGTGTCTTCTCTACCCCTTTACCCCAACGTTATAAGCTATCTCAAAATTAAGGGGGCCTCATTCTCAGTATTCAAGCAACTAATAACACGATTATAAGATAGAGAGATATTATTTAATACTAAGAGACACATGAAGAAGAAATAATATGAAAGAGATTCGAATGCTGCTGTTGTTAGGAGTTCTAATATCCTCGGCATCGGGCCACACCCTCTATGCAGAGTTCTCTGATGAGCTGCACCCGAACACCCAGGCAGACTTCTGGATAGCTTATGGTCACGGAGGATCGGCAGATACAGAACTGGTATCCCTGCCGGTAGCCCGTATGATCTCTCCATCCGAGGAGACGACCCAGCTTGCGTTGGAGCCCTATGAGGATGGACTCAAGGGAACTGCGACCCTGAAGCAGGCAGGTTGCTACATTCTGGATATGCAGATGGAAAGCACGCTCTTCAATCCATCCTGGTTTGGAGCTTCCGGAGAGATCAGCCTGGTACAGAAGTACGGGCGAGCACTAATGCCCGTTGCATCCGGTCAGGGATACGACTGGTCGAGCGGAGTTGGCCTGGAAATTGTTCCTGAGACTGATCCATATGAACTGCGATCCGGAGATCAGTTTAAAGCCAGAACTCTATGGAATGGCGAGCCCGTTTCCGGTAGCCTAAGTGCCATTGTCACGAGGCTGCCGGAGGATGTGCTTATGGTCCAGCATGCTCAGGAGACTGAGCTGTCAACTGAGAGCATAGACGGATCAATCAGCATCAATACAACAAGGCCCGGATTGTGGGTTCTCTCCTTTGAGGCCACCCTGGATGAATCCGGCACATGGGATGCAACAAGCGACGATGCGGGAGAGCACTACAAGAAGGGCGATCGCCAGGAGTATGATCAGATAGCACCCACTGCCTACCTGAGCTTCTGGGTGAAAAAATAGATGAGGCTATAAATGGTCCACATCTCTGACGGAGTCCTGCCTATGGCAATGCTTGCGGCAGGATTCGGCCTTACGGCAATCTTTCTCATCTATTCGCTGCGGGGGCTGCAGGCCGAGGAGATCCCAAAGATTTCCATGATAACCGCAGCGCTATTTGTGGCCAGCCTGGTTCATTTTCCGGTGGGGCCGACCTCTGTTCATCTGATACTGAACGGTCTGGCCGGCATAATGCTGGGGAGAAGGGCATATGCCGGCGTTTTCGTGTCTCTCACGCTCCAGGCGATATTTTTCTCACACGGCGGGCTTACTGCCTTGGGAGTCAATACCTTCAATATCGGCATTCCAGCATTCTTCGCCTGGCAGATCTTCGAGCATCGCGGGGGACTGGACCGCCCTAAGAGGGAGGCAGTCTTCGGTGGACTGGCGGCAGGCATCGCAGTCCTCTCCTCGGCGATTTTCGTCTCGCTGGAGCTTTTGGCCACAGGTGAAGCTTTTCAGGAGATTTCCATCCTGGTAATAGCTGCTCATTTGCCGGTGATTCTCATCGAAACCCTGGTTACTGGTGCTGTCGCAGGATTTCTTGCGCGGGTTATGCCGCAGATGCTGGTGTCCGGTAAACAGAATGCAATGAATGCTCATTGATATTGATTGGAAGGTGCATGGAATTGAATGAATTAAATATAGCTAAATCGCTCATACTAATCATCTTGATAGTCTTCTTGCTTGATACAGGCTTGTCAAGTGCTCACAGGATGTTCATAGGTCAGAGGATGACTCTTGACCTCTATGCCAACTACGACGACGGAAGTCCCGTCGCAAACGCTACTGTCAAGCTCTATCAGGACGACAAGCTATTTGCCGAGAATACTACCGATGAAATGGGTCGGTTCACTATGGTCCTGCCAGGAAAAGGGACCGGCAAATGGCATTACGAGATTGTTGGCGGAGGGCACACGGAGAAAGGTTACATCAACGTTAACAATAGCCCACCAGTTCAATCTGCAAAAGACAAGGACGGGAGATGAGATGCTAAAAAAATGCGCTCTCTTGATTATTGTCCTCATTTTGGCCTGCAGCACTTCAGACGCCCATCGACTGATGCTGGGATACAACGTCAAAGAGGTGCAGGTGACAGCACTCTACGACGACGGCACTCCAGCTCAGGATGTGGATATCGATGTAATGAGCAACGGCAAATCCATAGCAAAGGGCGTGACCGATGAGCATGGCGCCTATACATTCAGGCCAGAGAGCAGTACCGGTGAATTGAAATTCGTCAGCAGTTCTGCAGGACACAGAGCAGTATTATCACTTGATCTTTCCGTGAAGAAGCAACAAGATGAGATCGCTCTTCCCCTGCGAGTGGCGGCGGGGCTCGGATACCTGCTAGGAGTTGCAGGGCTCGCAATGATCTATCTCTCCCGAAAAGGCCCCAAGAAAGCGTAGAACCGCTTGACTGAAAGAGGACGACTCGAAAGCATGAGCCACTTTGATCCGGAACGGTATTCACGACTGATGTCTCCGATTCACCTATGGGAGCCTCGCGCCAGGATAATATCCCTATTCGTTCTCATCATCAGCCTGGCCATGGCAGGCAGCATTCGCCAGGCCACCGTCGGACTGATCATATCATTTTGTCTGGTTCTGATATCCCGGCTTCCATTTTCGCACGTATCCATGTTCATGAAGTGGCCTGCCATCTTTCTCCTGCCCCTGGCAGTCATTGTTCCATTCACAGCAGGCGGGGACAAGGTCGCCCTCCCGGTCTTATCATCCTTATCGATTGCACCCAGCGCCCAGGGCGTTCTTCTAGGAATTCTTTTATTAACTCGTGGTCTAGCTGCCGCTCTTGTGGCACTGGTGATAGTAAGCACCGCCCCATTCACTGTTACCATCAGGGCACTGGAGGACCTGGGCCTTCCCGGTTCGCTTACTCAATTATTCCTATTCTCCTACAGGTACGTCTTTCTTCTCAATGATGAACTGCAGACCATGAGCCGCTCCATGAGATGCAAGGGATTTGTGATGATGTCGGATCTCAATACCATTCGGGTACTTGCTATGGCCCTAACCATGCTGTTCATCCGAAGTTATGAGAGGGCTCTGGGCGTCTTTTATTCCATGCTCTCTCGTGGCTACAGCGGAGAGCTGCCAGGAATCGGGAGATGCAAAATCAAATGCAATGATTTCATTAAGAGCTTTTTAGTGCTGGGGGCGGCTTTAGGCATCTGTTTTCTATGATATGTTAATATTTCTATGGAGTGTTAAGAGTAATGAGCATCATTGAGATAGAAGACCTGGTTTACTATTATCCAGATGCAACCCTGGCACTGGACGGGGTCAACTTTCAAGCCGAAAAGAGTGAATCAGTTGCTCTGCTTGGGGCCAATGGAGCTGGCAAGTCCACCCTTCTGCTTCATATCAACGGCCTTTTGCGCGGCCATAGCGGCACAGTTAAGGTCCTGGGTCGAATGGTTGAGGATAAGAACTTGAGATGGTTGCGCAGGCGAGTTGGCATAGTTTTTCAGGATCCTGACGACCAGCTCTTCATGCCCACGCTGGCTGAGGATGTGGCCTTTGGGCCTGCCAACATGTGCCTCTCGGAAGATCAAGTTAATGAGAGGGTGAACTGGGCACTGCAATCGGTGGGCCTCGTAGATCTAAAAGAGAAGGCCTCCCATCATCTCAGCTTCGGGCAGAAGAAAAGAGCCGCATTGGCAACCGTCCTATCCATGAAGCCAGAGGTGCTGGTTTTGGATGAGCCTACATCAAACCTTGACCCGCGCTCCAAGATGCAAATGGTCCTGCTCATCAGAAGCCTGCAAGATAGCGGTACCACCATCATAACCGCTACCCATGACGTCAACCTGGTACCTTATCTCGCAGACCGAACAGTTCTTCTGGATAAAAAGGTCGCCGCCATGGGCAGTACCCGGCAGATACTGGGAAATAGAGCGCTGATGGAAGGACTGGGATTAGAGATGCCGATCCTGGCAGATGTCTTTGAAAGATTGCACGAAGAAAACATCCATTCGCCGATCACTCCTATGACAAAAGATGAGGCCATAGACGTCGTCAGGGAGATTCTTAAAAAAAATTGGTGAGATGGCTATTCAATTAACCGACGGGTTTCATGTAGTCGTTTCTCAGAGTTAATGCCGTCCTGTACACCGGCCCTACGTAGCTCTTTTCATTGGAATTCTTGCCGCGAGGCAGGTCCTTTAGCTCCACCACGCGTGTATCCATGCCCGTATCGGTCCTGATTAGCCATTCGCTAACCTGTGCTGGGTCAGTCAGGTTCAGCGTCACCTTGCCGTCTTTATCCGTTACTGCTTCCTGCTTGGCATCATCACCAACCCGCTCTGCGGTCACTGTCAGGTTGTCCATAGGCTCTCCGGAGAAAAGAACCTGGAAGGAGAAGCTGCCTTTGCCCACGGTAGTGATATTATCCAAGGGGACAATCTCCAGCTTCTGGCCCAGGGGTTTGTTGGCCAGGGAGAAGTCGGAATTGGGGGCAGCCAGAAAGGCCTTTGCGTAGCAGAGTTTGGGATAAGACCGCTCCACATACCAGTCATCAGCCCACCCGGTGGTGTTTAGAGCATCGAAGTCGATCTCATCTGCATACTTGTGCTCCCAATAGCCGGTAGCCGGCGGATTGGTAATGAAGTTTGTCCAGGATCCTTCGGAGTGGAAGAGATCGATGATGTAAAGGCCTTCTTCATCGACATCGACATCGTAGAGCTTCCAGTAGCCGTCTGTTGCAGTCTTCTCGTGCAGAGTATGGTTTAGCACTGCACCGGATGGGCTTATGATCTTGATGTAAGCCTGGCCCTCAGGAAGCTCCTCGGACGAGGTATTATGGCCGCTTCCGACGGGCAGGATGGCAGCATCTCCCACGTTCACCCAGCCGGATATGGGCCGAACGAATGTCTCATGAGCATTAACCGCTGCAGGAATTAATAGCATCAGCAGCATAGCTATTATTAATATTTGTTTCAAATAAGATCCTCCGAACAACTCTAGTAATACTATATATTTAAAAGTTGCTATCAGAGACGACGCACATTTTTTTAAAGACACTTTTGGCACTCAGCTATTTCCCAGGGCAAACCTGAGGTTACCAAGTCAGCTCTTCGGTTCGATCTCAAATCGTTGTGTTGCTGTCGACAGAGATCTTCGCTGCCAAAAGCGTCATATTATTGTAAAGTTTAAGGGACTTGTTTAGCAAGATCTCGGTCTCATTATACCGCAAATTGGTGCGGTTTTCACACTCATTTATTTCTTCCATCAGGGATTTCACCTGTTTAAGATTTTCATCTACTTCTTTGGATATCTCCTGAATGTCTTGGCTAGCTGCTTCAGTCAGATTTAGCTGGGCATCGATATCTCGCTCTTTCTGATCGAGCGTTGTGAAGAGCTCCTTTGCCTTTTCATAGAGGGCCTGTGTCTCGTCTCTGTATGATGCTGATTCATTCCTGGCAAGAGCAGCTTCATTCAACAGACCTTGGGCTTCATTGATCATCATATTAGGGCTAAGGGCCATTGTCTGGGGCATGTCGATAGTAACAAAACCGGACTGGCCAAATAGATAATCCTGATCTGGCAGTTTTGATCCTGCATCCAGATTGATGATCTGGTCTCTAATTCCTGAACCGAGATAGATGTATTCGGTTCCCGTCGAGGTCCAGCAAATAGCGATGAGGATCATAATCGATATCGCGAATTTATGATTCATGCGAACTATCACTCCGATATGTTTGATATAATGAATATTTTCTAAGTATATAACACTTTTTCATATCTTATCAATGATAATTGCTATTATTTACAGATATTTGCAATAATATGAACATACGGAACTCCATCGAGGTATTTCCCGTCAGCTACCCGTCAATGACCAA
>JAJRAX010000398.1 GCA_028679775.1 Methanothrix sp.
ATAAAAATGGCCTCTTCAAAAGAATCTGTGGGTGAATTCTGGTTCCGGTAAATCTCCCAACGTATGATACAAGGCGATTTGCAAGGCATGGAACGTTCTGAAACCATACGCTTTTCTTGTGGTCAGTTTCGCTTTGTTGTTGAGGCCCTCGACCACGCCCGATGAAAACTCCTTTTGGGCGCGGAACCAATTGAGCAGCAACTCTCGGTGTTTGCGCAGCATGCGCGCCACGTCTTGCATCGGCGCGATCCGCGAACGCATGGCCCGGGTGCACCATTGATCCAGGAACCGCCCCGCCCAGTGGGGCGAAACGTAGTCCCAGAAAAATTGGAATTCCTCTTTCATCAGGTAGCAGCGAACTGTCCGCAGGTTGTACTGGATAATTTCCGATAACTTACTTACCTGTTTCTCCTTCAAATTTTCGGGACGTTTCAGAAAGCACCAGCGACTTTGCGTCAGCACCGGTTCCAGCCCTTTCGATTTCAGTTCTTTCGTTTCTTGGGCGCGCACCTTGTCGATGGCTTTGTTCAAATGCGTCATGATGTGAAATCGATCCAGGATGTGGATGGCTTGCCCCGCCTTCTTCGCCACCACTTGCAGATATGCCTTCCACATGTCACTGCAAATGTATTCCAGCGCCGCCGTTCGCTCGCGACCAAACCAGCGGAAAAATTCCAGCAGCGTCTTGGCTTTGCGGTGCTCGCCCAGCCACAACAGGCGCTTTTTCCCCGCGTCGATCTGATACACCGCCGTGACATAGTGGTGTCCGCAGCCCCACGCCATCTCGTCAATTCCAATCGCCGTAACGCCCTCCAGCGACATGCGCTTGCGTCCCCATTCCACCGCCATCTGCACCGACTGGAAGACATGATGCCAAGTCGTGCGAAACGCCTCTGCGGTTTCCGCCCAACTCAGGCGCTTGGCCCATCCGGATAAAAACCAGGCGTAAGCCGTTGTGATCGGACTTTTCCCCACAGCCCAAGGCACGCGTTCTACCGTGATTCCGCAACGGGGACAGTTCACCCGACGCATGGCGTAAAGGAAAAAGACCAAGATGCCCCAGTAGGGAATAAACTGAAAATGTCGTTCAGGCAAGCGGTCATAGCCCGGCGCCGGGCGTCCGCATTTTGAACAAATACCCTGACTCCCTTTGCGCGCTCGAATGGGAACTTCCATCATTAGTTGATTGCCCAGTTGAACCAGGCGTTCGTTTCCATACACAAAGCCCTTGTGTTTTTGCACGCGGTTCAGGATTGTTCTGGTATGCATCTCGCTCTCCTTGCGGTTGCTGGATTCTGGCGAAACCAATCAACCAAAATACGTGGCGAGATGCATCTTTAAAATTCTCTTCCGCTTGGAAGTTCGTCCCTCCTATCATCTCAGTGTGCCTGGACTACAAGGCGAAAAACTCATTCCGAATGACCCACAAATTTTTCAAGAGAGCCATAATTTTATTCAACCGGAAGCCTTAATCTCTTTAGGGCTTTGGGGGCCGTATCTTTTAAAAAAAGCACCCAATTATCTCAAATTTTTAGAATTTTAAGAGAATCTCCATAATAAATTATCCCAATCTCCAACTAAAAAAGCATGAGAATTACCTGTGAATATCCTGAAAAGAATATTCAGCGCAGTCCGCTGTACGGAGGCGCAGTTTTCTTGATCTATGTTCAATAAATGTTGTAACATTGTCCTGCTGGACATAGATCAGACTGGGAAGGTACCGATCACCGTGAATTCAGAACACCCCACAAAACAGCGCGTAACTAGCACGATGATCGCGGAACGCGCAGGTGTTTCACAACCCACGGTTTCACGCGTGATAAATAATTCGGCATCTGTTGGAACAGAAACAGCGACTCGCGTGCGAGAAGCCATGCAAGAATTGGGATATCGCCAAGACAGTAGTGTATCTGAAAATATGAATCTCGATTTGATGCAATTCCAGAACACGATGTTCCCCACACCGCCAACGGTTTTTCCTGATCACCGTGTAACAACCTCGATGGTTGCACAACGAGCAGGCGTTTCAATCGCCACCGTCTCTCGCGTGATTCACAATCGGCTGGTTCATGCAAGAACCGCTGAGGCAGTGCGAAAAGCGATAGAAGAAATTGGTTATCTCCCTTCGTTGCCCATTGCGCGACCCAAACGCAAGAGAACGACCGGAAATATTGCATTGCTATTTTCTGGTAAATTAATGGGAAAACCTC
>JAJRAX010000399.1 GCA_028679775.1 Methanothrix sp.
GATGCACCGGGCCTGCAGCAGGCTGGCCAAGGTGCTTGAGGACGCCGGATGGTTCCAGGTCCTTGAGCTGCCGGGCTACTACTTCCCGCCCGAATCAAAGGAGGGCCTGGAGTAGATGAGCAGACGGACAATCGCTATTGGAGCTATTGGAGAGCAACATGGACCAGCATTGCTCTGGAGAAAGAAGCCCGTTAATTCCCTTGCCGAATGCATAAAAATTTGGAGAAAGTTAGAAGCCATTCTTGATGGAATCTATAGGTCCCTTTCTCCCTTGGACTCTATTTTCGCGGGAATTTCGCGGAATTTCGCGGGAATTTTTTCTCGGCTTCAGAGGCTATTTCGCGAGATCCCTATCAGTGAGGCGATTTAATGGGCAAACGCGGCAGGCCCTGCACCGTTTGTCAGCATCCGAAACGGGATGAAATCGATAAGCTGCTAGCTTCTAACGCTAATTTCGCGGGAATTTCGCGGGATTATGCAGGAATTTCGCGGGATTTCGCGGGAATTTCCGAGGATGCTCTGAAGAGGCATAAAGAGAAACACCTCCCCGGGACCCTTGCTAAAGCTGAAAATATCAAAGAAGTTGTAAAGGCTGATGCTCTGCTTGAAGATGTCAAGTCTCTCAGGAAAAAGGCCCTGGGTATCCTTGAGTCGGCAGAGAAGGCTGGAGACCTGAAGACTGCACTTCTTGGCATCAGGGAGGCCAGGAGCTGCATGGAACTCCTGGCCAAGGTCGAAGGCCAGCTAAAGGAAACGCCGCAGATCAATTTTGTTCTCAGTGCTGAGTGGATCGAGTTGCGCACCTTGATCATCACTGCCCTGGACCCCTACCCGGAGGCAAAGGAGGCGATGGTTCTTGCAATCCGTGGCCGATGATCTGGTTTATGGCTCGAATCCCGTCCTATGGGCCCGTGAGGTCCTGGGCTATCATCCCGATCCCTGGCAAGAGAAGCTCCTGCGTAGCCGCTCCAAGAAGATCATCCTGAACTGCTCCCGACAATCAGGCAAATCGACCACTTGTGCCGTTTTGGGCCTGCACGAGTCGATCTATCGCCGGCCCTCATTTGGCCTCGTGATCGCCCCGTCAAAGGATCA
>JAJRAX010000400.1 GCA_028679775.1 Methanothrix sp.
CGGTACCACATCCTCTGCCCTTCCCTCATAGGCCTGTTTGGCATATTCGGGGTCAGCTATAAAGGCCCTGCCCATGGCTATCATATCGCACTTGCCTGTCGCGATGTATTCCTCGTTCTTTGCCAGATCGCCGTATCCGCCATTGGGGGCTATGACTATCTTGACGCCTGCCTTCTTTATAGCCTCCACAAACTTGAGCGTCCCTGGATTATCTTCCTCTGAGTTGTAACTGAGGCAATGGGACTTGGATGTGTCTTCCTGCACAGTCAGTATATCGACCATACCCTCCAGGGCCTTGGCGCTATTGACAGCGTCCTCCACCGTTTTCGTGGCGCTGAGCCTGCTCATGATAATAACATCGGGCCATGCCTTTTTAAGGGCCTTGATCGCTGCTATGGATGATTTGCTTGTGGCGCTCCTTGTAATGGCTACGCCGAAGCCATGGTTCTTGTAAAAAGTTGCGGAGGTCAGCATGGTGTCAATATTCTTCTGAAGTTCCTCGTCGGTCATCTCTGTCTCTGTAGGCATCCCGCCTGACATCGACATCCCGGTCATTCCCTGCATCCCACCCTGTCCGGCCGCTGCGCCCTGAGCCCCGGAAGGCATCTGCCCACCTTGAGCGCCAGCCTGTCCCTGACCGCCTGCCGCGCCCTGTGCCCCTGTGGGCATTCCGCCGCTCATGGACATGCCTGTCATTCCGGGCATCCCACCCTGGCCACCCGCTGCGCCCTGCGCCCCGGAAGGCATCTGCCCACCCTGAGCGCCAGCCTGTCCCTGAGCGCCGCCCTGGGCAGCCATCATCTGCTGCATCATCTGCTGCATATTGACCTGTGCCCCAAACTGAAGGTCAAAGGCCGCCTTGGTGTTGTACATATTCATGGCCTCGGTCATCTGATCAAGATAATTCTGCACGCCGGCATCATCAAAGTCATATATGACCATGTGGGCGCTGTCCCCCCGTTGCTCCGCCCTTACACGGTTTGTGATGAGGCGTGTAGTAATAATGGCGGCCCCGCTTTTTGCCAGGTCTATATAAAAATCCCTTACCGGGATACCGGGGTAATTCTCCGGGCCTTGCAGGAAATGCGGTGTGGCATGGGTAAAATACATCCTGCTTTTAAGTATCTGTGTCCCGGCCTTGATGGGCGAGAACAGATGGCTATACTTGCCGCTTGCGCCTGCGGCCAGGGCAGAGGCTGCCTTTTCAGCGGCCATGGCATTGCCTGCCTGGAACCCCGGATTACCGGCAAGCCTGTTGTAGGCCAGCGCTGATGTTGAAGTGACACCTGCGGCAATCAGAAACTGCCGTCTTCCCATAATTTTCTGAACTAGATTCATGACCTCCTCCTATTATTTTAATTTTTTTAACCCACTTCCATCCGGGGATACCGATTATCCAGGGATGCATAAAAATAAAAAACTCCACATCTCTTTATGACGAGAATGTGGAGCTTATTCCTTAAGATCCATAGCAAACCTCATTTTATCCGCCTAAAAAGCTGCCGAAATGGGCAGGGTGATTAATTGGTTAGCCGTCTTTTATATTTTAATTTTGTATAGCTTATACACCTTTGTATTATTGTGAGTCAAGGATATGTTAACGACTTAAAAGGTATAGGAGAATTCACTCTCCCTCAATCCTTCATAGCCTGCCCAGGATTATCGAAAAAATATGGATAAAGAGTGAGGCGTGGGATGAAAATATATGAATAATTTATATTATTTAATGAAAATAAATAATA
>JAJRAX010000299.1 GCA_028679775.1 Methanothrix sp.
CGGCTCTCGAAGACCCGATCACCCTTTTCTTCGTCACCCAGCGCAAGCCCGTAGCTCGCGCCGCTGGCATCAATTGCGGCCAGAAACATCTTGATGACCTTGCCCTCAACCTGGCTGCGCTTGATCATATTTGCAGCCGCTTCGGTAATCTCAATCATGGATTCGCACATCCAAATAATATCCCTACAAACTCGTATTTAAAGATATTATTAAGAGGGAGAAGGTATCAGGAGATAAGTCATGGGCGTTGATTTGGGAGACTTGCTGCAGAAAAAGAAGATCGAGATCAAGGATCTCTCTGGCCGGTGGGTGGCGGTTGATGCCTTCAATACCCTTTATCAGTTCCTGAGCATAATCCGACAGAAGGACGGAACGCCGCTCATGGACAGCCAGGGAAGAGTGACCTCTCACTTGTCCGGCCTGTTGTATCGCACCGCCAATCTCATCGAGTCCGGAGTCAAGCTGGCATTCGTCTTCGATGGAGAACCGCCTGATCTCAAGGCAGGAACGCTGGCTGAGAGGGCAGAGGTCAGAGAGAAGGCCGCTTCTGCCTGGCAGGAAGCTCAGGCATCCGGCCAGGAGGGGTTCAAGTACGCTCAGGCATCCTCCCGAATCAACTCCGAGATACTTGAAGACGGAAGGAGGCTTATCCTGTCTATGGGCCTTCCAGTTATCATGGCCCCCTCGGAAGGCGAGGCCCAGGCCGCCCACATGGCAGGAAAAGGAGATGTTGATTGGGTGGCAAGCCAAGACTACGACTCCCTGCTCTTCGGAGCGCCCCAGGTGGTGAGGAATCTGGCCATCACCGGCAAAAGGAAGCTTCCAAAAAAGAACATTTACGTGGATGTAGAGCCGGAGGTCATCCATCTGAAAGAGGGCCTCGATCGCCTCGGCATCACCCGAAAGCAGCTTGTTGAGATAGGCATCATGTGCGGCACTGATTACAATTCCGGGCTCACCCGCGTCGGCCCCAAGACGGCCTTGAAGCTAATCCGGGAGAAAGGAGACCTGGAGTCTGTTCTTGCCGATCAGGAGGAGAAGATCGAGAACTTCGCCAAGATTCGGGATCTATTCTTGCATCCTTCTGTTACAGACGACTACGAGATCAAGTCAAAGAAACCCCGTGTTGAGGAAATAGTCTCATTTTTGGTTGACGAGAGAGACTTCGACGCCGAGAGAGTTGAAAAGACGGCAAAAAAGCTTGAGGAGGCATATCGACGTGGCCAGAGCACACTCGACCGCTGGTTCTAGCACCGATACCGGTACCATCTCCGGTTCTTGCTCCTGCTTCTCAGGCTACGACCTCGACCTCGATAGGGCTGTTGAGCTTATCAAAAAGAGCAACGCCCGCCGGGTGGGGTTACAGGCTCCCGAAGGTCTGAAGCGGTCCATGCCCGCTCTGGCCCGACAGATTGAGGCGCAGACGGGATCTGAAGTCATCATCTCTGGAGACCCCTGCTTTGGGGCTTGCGACGTGGACATGTCGCTTTCTCATGAGGTGGACCTGATGCTTCATCTGGGTCACGCTGAGCTGGGAGAAGGTCCAGAGAACGTCATCTTCCTGGAGGCCAGGATGGATGCGGATCTGACAGACGTTGTGAAGAAGGCCGCACAATCCCTCAGAGTGAAGAGGGTGGGGCTCACGACCACTATCCAGCATGTCCATAAGATCGATCAGGCCGTTCAGGCTCTCAGGGAAGAGGGCGTGGAGGGCGTTCTCGGTCCTGCGGGTGGCAGAATCAGGCACCCTGGACAGGTCCTGGGATGCAGCTACCGCACAGCACGATCATTGGATGTAACGGAGTTCATATTCATAGGCACAGGCCAGTTTCATCCACTGGGCATTGCTCTGGCAACTGCAAAGAGAGTGGTGACTGCGGACCCAATAACCGGCGAGGTATCCGAGATCAACACCGATGCCCTGCTGAGAAGACGCTTTGCCGCCATCTTTCGGGCTCAAGATGCGAAACGCTTCGCGATTTTGGCCTCCAAGAAGCCCGGCCAGAGAAGAATGGCCCTGGCCCAACGGATCAAGGCCTTGGGCGAGGCCAGAGGCCTGGAGATGTTTCTGGTCTATCTGGACAACGTCGAGCCTGACAGGCTTCTTAACCTCGGTGCACAGGCCGCAGTGTCAACGGCCTGCCCAAGGGTGGCACTGGACGATGCTGCCAAATACAAAATCCCAATGCTCACAGCCCCTGAGTTCGAGATCATGTTGGGGGAAAGAGAATGGGAGAGATACGAGTTTGATGAGATGGAATAGCTGCACGATCATGATAAAAAGGCGGCAGGAAAGCGCCGCTGCGTGGTCTTTCGATATTCAAAATATATTTTTGAAGAAATTTGCTCTTTTCATCTTCGTAGCAGCGCGGAGACCCCATCCTTCAGGGTGGGGAGGAGCGCGTGCTTGTCACTTCTCAATTTTTAACCACAAAGTATATACATTTTAATCAACCACATATATGATGTGCTTAGGACGATAACATTCAAACTTAGGTTGACTAACCAAGATAGCAAGACTCTCCTCGATACGATGAGATCTTACTCCGAAGCATTCTCCATATCTGCAAAATGGGGATTCGAGAATCAATCTTGGAACAGAGTGGATAACCACAATGCAACCTACAAGCTTGCTCGTCAAAGCATTCCCAATCTTCCCTCCTCTCTGGTGCAAGGGGCAAGAGACTGTGCTTGCGAAGCTCTGAAAGCTGTCAAATGTAAAACGTGTCCAGAACGTAAGCCTCTCTCTGCGATGCGATATAATCAGAGAGTCATA
>JAJRAX010000401.1 GCA_028679775.1 Methanothrix sp.
ACCATCGGAATATGCCGCCTTCCGGCCTCGATCCTGGCCCTGGCATTGGCCAAGCCGAAGAGATGCTTGGAATTGTAAACCTCAACCGCATCGACATTCGGAATCCTGCCGATGGCGTGCCTGAAAGAAAGCTTGAGGAATAATTGCTCAAATCATTTGGAAAATAGATGTTGCACAGGCTTCAGAGACATTCGAAGAGCTCTTCACGGCTTATTCCAGCTTCCTTCAATATCTCATTCAAAAGGCCCTTGGGAACATCCTTACCATGAAACGGAACCGATGTTGATTTTTTAGTCTCGGAATTGTGATAAAAGTGGTGACTGCCCTTAATCCTTTCCAGCTCAAAACCACATTTTTCAAGCACCCGCCCCAACTCTTCTGGAGAGATGCAAGGCAGTTTAGGCATTGGCTTCAACAGCAACAGTGCAGATCATTGAATCATCGGTTTCGACTGGCACATCCTCTCCTCGATCAATCATGCACTCGATAAAACCCTCAATGGCTTCCTTCGCCATGTCAAGAGCCTCTTCAACCGTGTGCCCAAAGGTCAAGCAGCCTGGAAGCGACGGCACAATTACGGTATATGTTCCATCCTCTTCCTTTCTTAAAAGAATCTTATAGCGAAGGGTAGTCATTGCCATCAACTTCCTCTTTTCAACAGATAGACTTTGTGGTTTTGCCAATTTTTCAGCCACTGATGTATTTTTCTATCTCCGTCTCCCCTTCCTCACAATCTTCCTGTAGATATAAGTAAACATATTTCCCGCAAAATACTTCGGCGGCGTCCTGCGTCCCAGAATCCTCGTCCGCCCCGCTCGAATCTCCTCCAGCACCCCGTCCACATCCGCCGCCTGTATCTCCGTCACTCCCAGGCCCACCGTCTCGGCAAAGTGCGAATCGCTCCCGGCCACCATTGGGATATGCCGCCTTCCGGCCTCGATCCTGGCCCTGGCATTGGCCAAGCCGAAGAGATGCTTGGAATTGTAAACCTCAACCGCATCGACATTCGGAATCCTGCCGATGGCGTGCCGGAAGGGAT
>JAJRAX010000037.1 GCA_028679775.1 Methanothrix sp.
AGCTTTTAGGGCTGAAGTCAGCCAGCCTATTGTGACGCGATTTTTTGTGCAGTCACAAGCCCCATCCTTTAGGGTGGGGTAGTTGACTCAGCAAGCCACTCAATCAGCTTCCCGCGCGCGGGCAGGCCGCGCAGATGGGGCATGCAAGCGGGAAGGAGTGCAGCCTAGCAACTCGACTGTCGTTGCCGCCAGCACACCAAGCACCCGCCCATCGAGATCGTTAAATCATAGCAATTGTCAGCGAACTCACGCTCAGCCTATCTTTACCTCGACCAAATGCTCTTTGCGATCATCAATCAGATGTATCGTCCCATCGCTCTCAAGAATCCCGTCAACCGTCACGCTCCCAGAGGCCCCAGTCCGGGTGACTGTGATGTGGTAGAATGTCTCACGATATCGGTAATGCACGACAAATGATCTCCAATCAGCAGGAAGGCAAGGCCTAAATTGCAATCTGTCCACTTCTAGCGTCAGTCCCAGCAGCGATTCCACTATGAGACGGTACATCCAACCTGACGCGCCGGTATACCAGGTCCATCCGCCGCGCCCTGCATGCGGAGGCAGAGTATAGACATCCGCAGACATGACGTATGGTTCAGCCCCATAGGTTGCCACCTGTTCCGGGGTTAGACCATGGTTTACAGGATTGATCAAATCCAATAGCTCCCAAGCCCGGATGCTGTCGCCTAGGGCAGCAAAAGCCATAACCACCCATATGGCTGCATGGGTGTACTGCCCGCCGTTTTCTCTGACTCCCGGAATATATCCTTTGATGTAGCCCGGATCGGAATCGGACTTATCGAATGGCGGACTCAAGAGCTGTATCAGGGAGTTATCCCTATCTACGAGTCTGCGATTCACTTCTTCCATCGCCTCCTTTGATCTTTCCGGATCTCCTGCCCCAGATAGAACCGACCAGCTCTGGGAGACTGAATCGATCCGGCACTCACTATCGGCAGCGGACCCGAGCGGCTCACCGCCATCAAAGTAGGCACGTAAGTACCAATGACCATCCCACCCGTTTTCTCTGATCTTGCTGCGCAAACTGGCAGCCTCGCTTCGACATAGACTTGAGAAGGTGTCGTCGCCCCGTATTTGAGCGATCACTTCGAACTTGGTGAGCACATCGAACAGGAAGAAGGCCATCCAGATGCTTTCGCCAGATCCCTGGTGGCCAACGCGGTTCATGGCGTCGTTCCAGTCTCCCGTTCCCATGAAAGGCAGGCCGTGCAGTCCAAACCTCAAGCTGCTCTGAATGGCTCTGACGCAGTGCTCGTAGAGAGTGCCCGACTCCTCCGACCTGGTGGGCAGGTCATAGTAAGCATCCTCCTCGGGCCTCAGTGGCCGGCCTAAGACAAAGTTAATGCGCTCGTCAAGCACCCCGATGTCTCCAGTAGCTGTGACGTAGCGGTGAGCTGCCAGCGGCAACCAGAGACGGTCATCGGAACTGTGCGTGCGCACGCCGCGTCCTGATGGTGGGTGCCACCAGTGCAAAACGTCCCCTTCTATGAACTGATGGGCTGCACAGCGGAGGAGATGCTCGCGGAAAAGTCGCGGCTCTGCATAGATCAACGCCATTGAATCCTGCAACTGATCCCGGAAGCCGTAGGCTCCGCTCGATTGGAAGTATCCACTGCGCGCCCACATGCGGCAGGCTATAGTCTGATAAAGGAGCCAGCCGTTAGCGAGCACATCGAGGGCCTTATCCTCTGTCTCCACATGCACTGCGCCGAGAGTTCGGTTCCAGTAGCTCCAAACCAGCTCCAGGGCTCTTTGGGCTGGAACCAACCCGCGAAAACGTTTGATAAGGCTCTGAGCATCTTCCACATTCCGACCAGTTCCGCAAGTGAATACTATCTCGCTCTCCTGACCTACTGCCAGATCAATTTTAACTTGCAGGGCTGCACACGGGTCCATGGCAGCGCCAACTCTGTTGGAGAGCCGTTCTTGCATTAACGCGGCAGGTCTGGCCATGCGGCCGTTTCTTCCTAGGAACTCAGTCCGATCGCCTGTGAAGCTATTGATTTCCGTGTTCACATCAAAGAAGACTATTCTGCCCGGAAAATCTGTATTGTAAGGGTTCCTGGCAAAAAGGGCCCCTGTCCTTGAATCGATCTCCGTGACTACATGCATCTCTGTCTTGGAACGTATCTCTCCCAGCACCAGCTCGATATAGCCGGTCACAGAAACCCTGCGGAAGACGCCTGATTCATTGCGAACAACAAGCCGGCAAAACTTTATCGGAGCGTCCACTGCCACATATACCCACAGCTCGGATGCAATTCCCAACTCTTTGTGCTCGAAGACGCTGTAGCCAAAACCGTGCCTGCAGGTGTAAGGCGTCTTGCCGCGAGCGGGAAGCCCTGTAGGGGACCAGAATGCTCCGCTTTCTTCATCTCGAATGAAAATAGCCTCTCCGCTGCAATCGCTCACAGGATCGTTATGCCAGGGAGTCAGGCGGAACTGCTGGGAGTTCTCGCCCCATGTATATGCGCTGCCGCATTCAGAGATCACCGTCCCAAAATAGGGATTTGCGATCACATTCGACCAGGGTGCAGGGGTGGCCTGTCCCGGAGCGATCCGGATTATATATTCGCGCCCATCCTTTGTGAACCCCCCAAGGCCATTAAAAAAGATCAGGTCGCTACCTAAAGATTCAGTCGCTTTGTAGTTCTCGACCTGCACTGCCTTTTCGGGCTCAAAGAGAGGAACTGCCGCCGAGAGTCTGCTCTCACGTTCCAGTTGCACCTCAAACGTTCCCCGGTCATCTGTGAAGATAGTACGAGCTACAGCCTGAATCAGGATTCCCGCCTCTTCTGAGATCTGGTCCGCGTGTATCACGAAGACTCCACCAGATCGCTCCTTGGTACAGGTATCTGCCCTGATGGAGATCAGGCCCTTGATTTCATTCTGAAGCTCCTGCCGATAGCCTGAACGATCTGTGTTCCAGATCACAAGATCCACTGCAAGCCCCATCATTTGCCAGTAGGCATGAGCCCTCAAGAGTTGATGCACCAGATCGATATCAGCCAGATCACCGATCTGAAGGAGGACAATTGGGATATCGCCCGATATGCCAAAAGCCCACAGGCCTGACTGGCCCTGCTGATTGCTTAAGAGAATGCTAGGACTTGTGCGCCAGTTTGAGCAG
>JAJRAX010000402.1 GCA_028679775.1 Methanothrix sp.
CGATCACGATGACATCGGGCGCCTGGCGAAAAATCCGAGTCAGGCCTTCGTGAAACGATGGCGTGTCCCTGCCGACTTCCCGTTGATTTATGTTGCTCATCTTGTGTTTGTGCAGAAACTCGATGGGATCTTCGATGGTGATGATATTGCACTTGCGCTTTGAATTGATGATATCGACAAGCGCGGCAAGTGTTGTGCTCTTGCCATGCCCCGTTGGGCCGGTTATCAGGATCAGTCCCTGGGTATGCAGAACAGACTCCTCAAGCCAGGCGGGAAGCCCTAACGAGGAGAGGGTGGGAATGTTTTCAACAATGTTGCGGATTGCAAGGGAAATGGAACCACGCTGTCGATAGGCGTTGATCCGGAAACGGCCTATTGTAGGGTTGGAGAGGCCAAAATCCAGCTCGCCCCTGGCTTCGAACTCCCGCCATTGGGCATCGGTCATCAGCTCTTTGGCGGTCTGCTCCACATCGTGGGGAGTTAAGTTGCGCCCCGGCAGGCGAACTATTTCACTATTCAGTTTCAGGCAGGGCGGCACCCCTGCCGAGATCAGAAGATCGGAAGCGTTTTTGCTGATCAGGAGTGAAATGAGATTTTTTAATTCTACTTTGTCGACTATGACATTTCCCGATTCTTCTTTCTGTATTTCCTCGCCCGAAAGAGGCGCATTGATATGCCCTCCCTTCTTTTCGATATAACGAAACACCGACTCTATCTGGGCATGGGGCACGACAAGTGGTTCGACTTTTTTTCCAAGAATGAATTCGAGTGCATCAATGGCCGAAATATTGTTTGGGTCGGCCATGGCAACGAACAGTCCACTGGTTGACGGAGAAATCGGCAGCGCCTGATATTTTCTCATCTGCTCCAGTGACAAGGAATTCAATATGGAAGGGTCGATATATATGCGGTAAAGGTCAATTGAAGGTGAGCTTAAATGTATGCGGAGAAATTCAAGAAGGGTTTCGGTGCTCAGGAAGCCCATTTGCAGAAGAATGGAGCCGATACGCTCCCCGCACTGCCCCTGGCGTTTCAGGGCGATTTCCAGTTGATCGGGGGTAATATACCCCGATTCAATCAAAAGTTGCCCAATGCGGCGTTCATGCGTCTGCACAACCATATGTTGCATGCACTGTCCCTCCCGATCTTAAGTCATGTGCCCATATCAACGAGATAAGCTTGTCAGAAATGACGCCGGTATCCAGAGCCTGACGGCATGGCGATGGTGATGGCGAAATGAATCTATCCATAATCACACTAAAGGTCAACCTCGGAGATTGATCAGGATCGTCTTTCTGTTATTCGATCGTATTTGCCGCGTAATACGTCAATTCGCCTCAGTCTTTCCCTGGCCGTACTAATTTTTTGCATGAATGCATGTCTGCTACCTTGGCTTTCATAAATTTGGTTATCAAGATGAAATGTTTCATTTTTAATATTTATCCGTGTTATACACGTTCATGTGCGATGAAATTATGAATTTATCTCTAATAATAAATACACAAAATCATGCATTGGGCGGAAAAGGGGCCTGTCCCTTTTTCCATACGCGACTGCGCTAACCAGCGTCACATGAAAGGAAAGCAGGCATGGCAAAAAAAACTTTTATTGCACTAATGATGATTTTCGTTCTTGCGGGATGCGGCGGTGGCAAATCCACACCCGTTACCCTGGTTTCCATCACGGTTACTCCGGCCAGCAAGAGTATTGCTCCCGGCACAACCGCGCAATTCACAGCATTGGGAATATATTCCGACAATACCGCTCAGAACCTGACGGCTTCGGTTACATGGAGCTCATCAAATACCGGAGTTGCCACCATCGGCGATTCTCTGGGAACCAAGGGACTGGCCACGGCAGTGACAACAGGTACCACTACCATTACCGCAACTTCGGGAAGTATTTCGGGCTCGACCACATTAACATCCGCAGCAGTGGCATCCATTTCAGTGACACCCGCGAATCCGACCAGCATTGTCGGCACGAATCAACAGTTCAGTGCAACAGGGGTTTTATCGAACAATGCCACCCAGGATTTAACAAGCCTGGTAACCTGGAATTCGTCGAATACGGCGGCTGCCACGATCAGCGCAAGCGGGATTACCACAGCCGTTGCCGCCGGTTCCAGCACTATCAGCGCGACCTTTGCCGGCATTATCGGATCAACCACGCTGACCTCGGCAACCGTGGTATCCATTGCGGTTACCCCTGCAAATCCAACCATAGCCGCAGGAACCACACAGCAGTTTTCAGCAAACGGAACA
>JAJRAX010000403.1 GCA_028679775.1 Methanothrix sp.
CGCGCCGAAACCATCGCACGCCTCGGTGGCGTTGGATTCGGTGAATTGGCGGCGGAGCATCGGCCGTCGGCCTCGACGCCCTCCTACCAGTCCGCTCCGCCCGATCATCCGCTGTTCCTGGCGCTGGCGGACATCGCGGCGTCGCACGGGATGCCCATCGTGCTCCACATGGAAGCGGTGGACAGCGACATGCCCCTACCCGAGTCCTGGCACGTCAACGGGCTGCCGGTCCCGCCCACCCTGAAGGCCAACATTGCCGCGTTCGAACGGCTGCTCTCGCACAACCCGCGCGCACGGATCGTGTGGGCGCATGCAGGCTGGGACAATACGGGCGCCCGCACCCCGCAGTTGATGCGCCGGCTTCTCGGCGCGCATCCCAACCTCTACGCGGAGATCAAGATCGATCCGCTGGATCCGGGATTGAACTCGCCGCTGGACGGTGGCGCGACCGGCAGGGTGAAACCGGAATGGATGAAGCTGTTCGAGGATTTCCCCGATCGATTCGTGATCGGTTCCGATCAGCATTACCCGATGCCGCGCAACCAGCCGCAGCGATGGCAGGCGGTGGTCGCGATGTTCAACCAGCTTCCTGCTGATGTTCGACGAAAAATCGGCGTGGAGAACGTAGGACGTATTTACAGGGGTCAGGCTTTCTGAAGCACCCGGCGTAGGTCCCGCACGTTCTTCACCGTGTCGATGCCGAGTATCGTCTCGATGAACGTCGTGCACGCCGCCTTGCCGAGCACCGGATCCACCAGGTCGCGCGCTTTCTGAACGACCTCTTCACGCGACATCGGATTGGTGTACGTGCCCCGCACGGCGTCGACGCGCTCGGTGAGGACCGTGCCGTCGTTCAGCGTCATCTCGACGATCGCGACGCGATCGGGCTCGAGCTTCTGGAGCTCGTCGCTGGGCACGAGCGTGACCTTGGCCTTTTGCGCGAGCACGGCGGGGTCGGACATGCGCGCCCGATCGTGCGCGGCGGCAAACGAGGCGGTGCCGTCGATGAGCATGACGGCCACCATGTGCTGCAGCGAAATGTCGGGCATCTCGCGGTTGTTCACGGTGTTCGCTTCCGTGTGCGACAGGCGAACCACCACCGCCTTCACATCGGCGGCTTTCACCGGCCGCCGCTTGAAGATGTTGTACATGGCGTCGAGCGGCGCCTGGATTGGGGAGCCGACCGTCCACTTCTTGAGGTTCGTCCGGGTGATTTCGTAGCGCTCGCCGAGCTTCTCGACGAGCAGCTCCGGCTTCGCGTCCGGCGCGTAGGCGAGGAAGTAATTGTCCGGGCCAGAGAAGATGTCATCGAGCCCGTTGAATCCG
>JAJRAX010000300.1 GCA_028679775.1 Methanothrix sp.
CCATTTTTATGGGCACGATCATCGAGCAGATACCTGAGAGCGTTCAGGTTGCAGCTTTGAATGCTGGGGTCGCCTTGCACTTTGTCGTTGCCCTGCTGCTGATCGCTTTAGGGGTGAGAACTGCTCGAAATTGGAACGGCCTTCATCATGACATATCCAGAAAGACCTTCTGGGCCTTATCCATGCCCTGCCCGGCATGCCTGGCTGCCAGCTTCATATCATGCAGCTTTCTGGCAGGATTGGTTGACATAAATCCCTGGAAGATCGGGATGCTTGTGGGCCTCCTCTTCTTCGCATCCATTTCTGCCTTTTCTGCAGCCTTGGGAAGGATCAAAGGCACGCCGTCATCCCTTGGAAACGCCATGATCTTTCTTGGCATATTCTACATACTTTCCATCGTTCTCATTCCTGCGTACATTGAATCTCAAAAGATCTCGTTTATCTCCAATAGCAGCCAGACACTGGCAGAGGTCGGCTTATCCTATTTGATTATAATCTCAATCATTGCAATTGGATTTCTGTGCAGACGACAGGGGGCCTCCTTTTGAGCCTTTACGAGGTCAGCGTGGAGCTGCTCTATATTTTTTCCACAGCATTTCTCTATCCGGTCATTGCTGGCCTTCTGCTGCTATTTGCCTGGTCGCTTGCCGTGTTTGGATCCCTGATCTACGAATACACCTCTCGGCATAGAACTCTGGTCGATCTAGAGGAAATCGGCCTCAAGGCCGGCGAGCTTAGTAGGACCAGTAGGACAAAAGATGCTTCTGCTGCCCTTCTGAGTTACAAGAGCTCCCGCATCATTGCTCAAGCAATGCTGCAAATTAGCTTGGCCCTGGAGACGAATCTATTTCACATAAAAATCGAGAAGATCTTGCAGGACACGGAGCTTTCTATGGCCAAGGCCCTTGAGCCGCTTCGAATTGGCGTTAAAGCAGGTCCTATTTTAGGGCTGATGGGTACTCTCATTCCAATGGGGCCGGCACTCATTGGTCTGTCTCAGGGTGACATCAAATCTCTTGCCGATAATCTTGTGATAGCCTTCGCCACCACTGTGATCGGGCTTGTTGTAGGCGGCATCTGTTACGCTGCAATGGTGATCAGGACCAGATGGTATCGGCAGGACTTGAGCGATATCGAGTATGCTATCGACCTCATTCGGGGCGGGTCTGATGAGACGACGTAGGTTGGGCTTTTTAAATGACTCAGATGATGAAGATCCAATGAGCGGAGTCGCAAATCTCTTTGATACAGCTATGGTCTTTGCTGTGGCGCTGCTCTTGGCCATAGTAGTCTCCTACAATGTTCCTGAGCTGCTTGATCCCGATGCTGATGTGACAATCGTGAAAAACCCCGGCGACCCGAATATGCAGGTGATAATAAAGGATATGAGCAGCATACAGGTCCTCAATATGACTGATAAGATCGCTGGAGGTCAGGGAACAAAGATGGGAACAGCCTACCAATTGGAGAGCGGCCAGGTGGTCTATGTCCCGGAGAACGCTACTGGGGACACATGAGCCCGCAATGCTTGATTGCTGAAAATCTAATTTTTTCGCTGGCAAGCCTGCACAACTTGACATGGGAGGGCGGGCAAAGTCGATGATGAAGCATTTAGGAGGAAATATTGTATTGCTCGACTTTTGCCCATCTCACAATCGTCATTCAACGATATAAATGTGTGGTACGCTCAGGTGATTCTGGCCACAGCAGCGACCTCGTCACCTGGTTTGACATTCATGATCCGCACGCCCTGGGTGGACCTGCCCTGAACCCGAATCTCGCTGGCCGGAATTCGGATCACCACACCATCCTTGGTTGTGACCAGCAGCTCATCCTCTTCGAATACTGTAGTGGTGCAGCAGACAAAGCCTTTTCTTGCGTCTATATTCTTTACGCCCTTCCCGCCTCGCCTCTGCTGGGGATACTCCTCAAGCTCCGTCCTCTTGCCGTAGCCCTGGTTGGTTATGGTCAGGAGCGTCCAGCTTGAACCGGACCGGATCACATCCATGCTGATCAGCTCGTCGCCCGTGTTCAGGCTGATGGCCTTGACGCCCATGCTCCCCCGGTTGGATGCGCGCACGTCCTCCTCTTTGAAGCGTATGGCCTTGCCGAACTTGGTGGCCACCAGCAGCTCTCGACTTCCGTCTGTGAGCTTGGCCGAGACCAGGCTGTCTCCCTTGAGGTTGACGGCCTTGATGCCGCCCTTTCGGGGATTGGAAAACGCCTGCAATGGCATCTTGACTATGCTGCCGCTGCGGGTCACCAGGATAATGAAGCCTGAGTCAAAGTTCTTTACCGGAATGGCGCCGGTGATCTTCTCGTCCGGCTCCAACTGCAGCAGGTTGACTATCGACTTGCCTCTTGTAGCGCGGCCCAGAGACGGAACCTCGTAGACCTTCAGCCAGTGGGCCTTGCCCTTGTCTGTAAAGAAGAGCAGATAGTCTTTTGTCGACGCGGTAAATACATCGGTAACGAACTCCTCGCTCTTGGTCTCGGCTCCGATGACTCCCCGTCCGCCGCGTCTTTGCATGCGATAGGCTGTGAGGGGCTGGCGTTTGATGTACCCGGATGATGTGATGGTTACAGCCACCTCCTCTTCCTGGATGAGGTCCTCCTGTCTGAACTCTCCCTCCGCCTCTATGATCTGAGTGCGGCGCAAGTCGCCATAATTTTTTATGAGTTCAGTCAGCTCAGTTTTGATTATGGCCAGGATCTCAAGGTTGCTTGAGAGGATCTGTCTGAGTTTGGCGATGAGCTTTTCGAGCTCTGCAGCTTCGGTGGCGATCTTTTCCTGTTCGAGGCCCGTGAGCCTCTGCAGCCTCATCTCCAGTATGGCTTTGGCCTGCTCCTCGCTCAAAGTGAATGCCTGTATCAGGGCGTCTTTGGCCTCGTTGGGAGACGCTGCCGCCTTAATCAGTCTTATTACCTCGTCGATGTTCCTGATGGCAATGATCAGCCCCGCCAGAATGTGGGCCCTCTTTTCTGCAGCGTCAAGCTCGAACCTGGTGCGTCTCTCTATCACAATCGAGCGGTAGTAGATGTACTGCTCAAGTGTCTCCTTCAAAGAGACTGTCTTTGGCATGCCGTCTATCAGGACCATGTTGTTGATGCCAAAGCTCGTCTGCAGAGCCGTATGCTTATGCAGTTGGTTCAAGACCACATGAACATTAAACCCGCTCTTGACCTCCACCACCAGCCGGATGCCATCTTTATCCGACTCATCCCGCAGATCTGATATGCCATCCAGCCGGCCTCCTTTGACCATCTCTGCCATGTCCTCGATGAGCTTGGCCTTATTGACCTGGTAAGGCAGTTCGGTGAAAACGATCCTGGTGCTTCTCGTTCCCTCTTCAATCTCGGATTTGGCCTGCATGAGAATGCTGCCCCGACCGCTCTGATAAGCGGCCTCAATGCCGGCCCGGCCCAGGATGTAAGCCCCCGTGGGAAAATCAGGTCCCGGCACAAAGCGCATCAGATCGTATAACGTGGCCTCGGGGTTGTCTATTAGATGGATGATGGCCCCGCATAGCTCAGTGAGGTTATGTGGGGGAATATTGGTTGCCATTCCTACTGCTATTCCAGTGGAGCCGTTGAGGAGAAGGTTTGGCAGCTTTGCAGGCAGCACTGTGGGCTCTTTGAGCGATCCGTCATAATTTGGTACAAAGTCCACTGTGTTCTTTTCAATATCTGCAAGCATCTCCTCCGCGATCTTGGAGAGGCGAACCTCGGTGTAACGCATGGCTGCAGCCGGATCGCCGTCGATGGAACCGAAGTTCCCCTGGCCATCGATCAGTGGATAGCGCATGGAGAATGTCTGGGCCAGGCGCACTATGGTCTCGTAGATTGCAGCATCCCCGTGGGGGTGGTACTTACCCATGACATCTCCCACCACACGGGCCGACTTCTTGTAGGGCTGATCATGGGTCATGCCCTGCTCATACATGGCATAGAGTATGCGCCGGTGAACGGGCTTGAGGCCGTCTCGCACATCAGGCAGAGCCCGTCCAACGATCACACTCATGGCGTAATCGATGTAAGAGGATTTCATCTCCTCAGTGATGTTAACCTGTACTTCCGTCAAAAGCCACCTCAATTATCATAATCATACATCAAGATTCTTCACGTACTTGGCGTGTGTCTCTATGAACAGCCGTCTCGGCTCCACCTGGTCTCCCATGAGGATGTTAAAGATCCGGTCAGCCTCCACAGCGTCCTCTAGCGTTACCTTCAGCATGGTCCTCTTCTCAGGATTCATGGTCGTCTCCCAGAGCTGTTCCGGGTTCATCTCACCAAGACCCTTGTACCTCTGAATGGCGGGCTTTGCCAGAGACTTGACCAATTGGTTGAGCTCATCATCTGAGTATGCATAATTGATCTGCTTTCCCTTTTTGACCTGATAGAGCGGGGGCTGCGCTATGAAGACAAAGCCGGCCTCGATGAGCGGCTTCATGTAGCGGTAGATGAATGTCAGAAGTAACGTGCGAATGTGCGAGCCGTCCACATCGGCATCCGTCATGATCACTATCTTGTGGTATCTGGCCTTAG
>JAJRAX010000301.1 GCA_028679775.1 Methanothrix sp.
CATGTTGCAGACCATTTTGTTATCGTTTATATAATTATCGAGGATAACATTCTATTTTTATATGTAGACCATCATGATTTTGTGTACAAGGAAGCTCCCAAGATACTTGGAAACATCGAAATTGAATTCCCTGAGTTATGGGCTGTGATGTCACCTGATTTGAAACGTCACTTAAAATCCACTGCACGATGAGCCAGACGAATTATTCGCGAAGATGTGTGGAAGCATCTGATGTGAGGGATTATCTGAAACCAGAGTCTTGATTCGGACATGGAGATTGTATCTGTGATAAGGGATGCCAAAAAGAGGGAGAGTATGATGCTGGATATTATGGGCAGATATTGGAAATGGCGCAGGATGATGTGGCATTCGTCCTGAAACGCGATTTGCATGATTGACTACCGCTTCAAAGAAGATATTTACTCGTAATAGCGTGCGAAAGTCCCGTCCCCCGCATTATTTAGCCTCTTCTGATGGCACTTCTTAGGTTTGCCCTAATCTTCTCCAAGACGGTACATTTAAAATTAAGTCCAGCGGACGAGTGCGAAAATATATATGTAGCGCTAGCAGATCGGGATCGTGGAGGGGGCGGACAGGTAAACGAGCCCACGAAAACTGAGTCCATGCTTAAGCCAGTCTTGTGCCCTCAACAATTCCCGTCCAGGGATCGCTATCCTCCGAGAAAGCCCTGTACTCTCCAAGGGTCATGGTATCGTTTACAGCCATTTCGAGCCTGTAGAGGCTGACCGATCCAGATGTTGTTACATCCAGGCTCAGATTGCCTGAGGCCATTGATCCTGAAGCCGAGGCCTTCAGGGTATCTCCGCCGTCGTTCATGGTTCCTGTTCCAAACACGGAATTCTCTGAGGCAAGGAGGCTTAGAGCCAGAATCCTGTTCTTGCTGTCCTTAAGCCTGAAAGACCAGTTTCCAACCATTTTTTCGGCAGAAATTGCAGAGCTCGATGGAGAGCTAGAAAGCTGAGCGGAATTGGGAGCTTCTGTGATCTCGCTTGGACTCATGTTGATTTCGGATAAATTGCCAATCTTGGAGAAGTTCGTGCCGCTCTCCTCGCTCCACTGGTTTCTTGAAACCTGAGGGTTCACCGGAAATCCGGCATAAAGAATATTAGAGTTTTTATTGCTCTGTTCTATGAGCTGATCAGCATTCAGCCCCAAACCTCCGTCCAAGATGGCGGAAGATTGAAAGGCATACAGCACCAGGATTACAAGTGACATTACAATCAATGTAGCAGGTCTCATAGTTGCTCAACCACATTTTCTATTTAGCAGTCTACCATCTTAAGACTTGTCTAGTTGTCTGCCACCTGAAAAATGTCGTGAAAAGGTTGAAAAGGGATTAGAGCAATCTCTCCCGCGCATAAAAAACAGATTTCATACCCATGAAGATCATTCAGATATCCCCCTATTTTCCGCCTCACGTGGGTGGAGTGGAGTATCATGTAAAGGAGCTTGCCGACGGACTGGCCAAAAGAGGCCACCAGGTAATGGTTGCCTCCTCATGCGGCAGATGGACGGGCGAGCTTATACTCATACCAAGCATCGACCTATTTTACACACCAATGCCTATTAGAATTCCCAGTTTAAAGGCTGACGTCCACCACAGCCATATTCCTAGCCCCCTCTTTGCCTTCATGCTCCGCCATGAATCTCCTCATGTCGTCACCTATCACAATGATGTGGTCATCCCGGAGATGGTCAATGGACATGCCATGCCCCGCCCATTTGCCGCCGCTTTGGAGAAGATCAATGAGAAGATGGTCCGACCAGTCCTGGATGAAGCAGAACTGGTGGTGGCCACAACTAAAAGCTATGCAGAGACCTCTCCGATTCTGCAAGACTACCTCGATAAGCTGAGGATAGTTCCCAATGCTGTAAATGTCTCCCTTTACCCGGAGAATAGAGAGAAGAAGAACTATGTGCTCTTTGCAGGCAGAATGGTCAGCTACAAAGGCGTCGAGTCTCTGCTCTATGCCATGAGGGAGGTGCAAAAGAGGACTAATCTCGATCTGGTGCTGGTGGGTGACGGCGTTGATCGCAGTCGCTTGGAACTGATGGCTGCACAGCTTCACCTGCGGGCAAAGTTTACAGGAAGATTGGAGCGAAGCATGTTTATAGACACAATCTCCCGTGCAGAGATGCTGGTCCTGCCCACTCAAAGCCGCCTGGAGGCATTTGGCATCGTTCTCCTGGAAGCTATGGCCTGCGAGACACCAGTCCTCGCCTTTGACACTCCCGGCGTAAATGAGGTAGCCATCAACGGAGGATTTGTTTATTCCAGCATTGATGAGCTGGCCGAACTCATCCAGGAGCTTCATGAGGACGAGATAAAGAGGCGAATGATGGGACTGAGAGGCAGAAGAGCGGTAGAGGAGATCTACTCCTGGAAGAGCGCACTTGACCACATGGAGTCTGTCTATCGTGAGGTTGCATGAAACAGAAGTTCCCTGCAGAGAATAAAGTGTAGTGAATTGTGCAGCAATTGAGGGTCTTGCTTAGAGCATGGCCGCGGAGACGGGAATTTGAGCATTAAATTTAAAAATGAAAACGCAAAGGCCGCGTTGCTGGCAACATTCATGAGCCTCGCATCAATCATAGTCATCCTGAAATTCACAGATACCAATGTAAGCTGGAAGATGATCTCTGAGGTCCAGGGCAAGTTCCTTGTCTTGGGCCTGGTCTTGCATATGCTCTCCTGGATTTTTTATGCAGTAAGGCTCAAGTTTCTCGCGTCTCTCGCCGGCCATGAGATAAGTTTCCGCCTCTCTCTCATCTCCACGCTGGCATCCAACTTTCTCGCAGCTCTCACACCATCCTCTGCAGGTGGTGAGCCCCTGAGGATCAAGATGCTGGCAGATGACGGCATGAGCTACGGCAGTGCTACTGCGGTCGCCGTAGGCGAGCGACTCCTGGACAGCATATTCTTTGTGGCTGCTTTAGCCATCTTCCTTATATTCTCTAACTTCTTGACTGGCTTCGGCCTGAAGATCGGCGCCTTTTTCGTGATCCTGCTCTTCTTGCTCCTGACGTTTCTATGGCAACTTGTCAGCCGTCCGGAAAGAATCTCAGGGTTCATTGCGTGGCTAAAGAAGAAGACCGGTAACAGGCCCATTGTCTACTCCATAGAAAAGGAGATTTGGCTCTTTCGCGATGCAGGGATTCAGCTTGCAAGAGAGGCCCTGCGCCGCACGCCGGCTATGGCCGTTCTGACTGCCCTGATCTGGATGTGCGACTTTTTGGTCCCCTCCGCCCTGCTGGTGGGCATGGGCGCGGACCCCAAGTTCCTTTTATCCATAACGTCTCAGATCATTCTTGCGATAATTGCCATCTTGCCTCTGACGCCCGGTGGCAGCGGAGTGGCAGAGCTGTCCATGAGCTATCTCTACTCAATGTTTGTACCTCCCTTGCTGCTGGGGCCTCTGGTCATCCTCTGGCGGGTCTCCACTTACTTCTCAAATATCGTGGTTGGAGCGGCCTTTGCCGGGGCATCGATAAACGTCATGATGAAAAAGTGACTTCCTCCCATGCTCCTGAAGGGGCAGGGCTTCCTACGTCATCGATCTAACTTGCTTTGATGATTTGCACAAAGCAGGGGTCGGATCTTGATAGGCTCTTCCCCTCAGTCCGAGGGTGCGAATGTTCAAGCTGGC
>JAJRAX010000302.1 GCA_028679775.1 Methanothrix sp.
CAGCGTCCGGGCTTACGAGCGGGCGCGGGATAATAGCGTGGACCTGACGCTATGTGATATCGAGGGATTGGAGGTGCTGGGATGACGCCAATTCTCTCTGCCGCCCAACTCATCCAGATCTACGAGACTCGCCTCGACGAGCAGCTCAACGAGATTGCCGAGCTCCGGCGCTTCAAGTCAGCGGCCCTCTGCATGATCGAGTGTCTGAGTGAGAAAAGACCGGACGGGGCGGTGCGTGCCCTATGACTCCATCGCAACGTGGGGAGACTGCGCGGGAAAGATCGGAGGTCCTCAATTACATCTACGCCAGAGCGGGCCGAGTCACCGCGAACAGAGGCCAGCAGCACCTCAGGGACTTCGAGGAGGAGCATGCCGTTTGATTTCTCGAAATGTCCCGGCTATTGTGAGCACATTCGCCGAAAGATGCTGCTCGAAGCTCCTCCCATCCACCGCCAGAATTGGAAAGAGAAGGAGGTGAGAATATCGACATAGACAAGTATAATCCCTATCCCTCCTTCCAGCCCGGCCAAGCCGAAGCAATCAATCAAATCCTCGATCTGCACAAAGAGGGCGAGAAAGTCGTGGAGCTAAATGCGCCCACAGCCGCTGGCAAGTCCTTGGACCTATTCGTGCTCGGACGAGTGCTCACGGAAGAACTTGCCGTGGGCCGGGTCGTCTACACCACGCCCCTGGTGGCCCTCGTCAACCAGCTGCAGGAAACAAAGGCATTCGAAAAAATGCCGGTCCTCAAGGGCAAGCGCAACTATCCCTGCGGCCTGTTGCGTGAGTCCCTCGGCGGCTGGCAGACGGCAGAGGACTGCCCCTTCCAGAATTGGAGCGACGCCGTGCAGAACTCAGAGGGCCCGCACTGCCATGCCTGTGGATACCACAAGGCCTATGCGAAGTTCCTAGCCGCGGATTTTGGAGCCACCACGCTCGCCCGCTTCCAGATGGGCGGGGCCATCCACGATGAGACAACGGTGCTGCTGGTGGATGAGAGCGCAGGCCTGGAGAAGACGCTCATCGATCGTGCGACCCTGACGCTAACGGACCGAATAGACCTGGACCATCTTGTTCCGAGCCTCACAGTGTACTATCATGAGCTGGAAAAGGAGGCCTCGGAGCTAGACAAGCAGATCGCAGCAGCCAAAGGTAACCTGCGCAAGATCTCGGAGCTGGTCAAGGCCCGCACCAAAGCGGAGCGCGAGGCCAAGAAGACGGCGAAGGTCCTCGCCCATATCGAGCATGAGCATCCCTACATTATCGACAAAGAACGAAAGTTCCGGCTGCTTGATGGTCGCTCGGAGTTACGCAATCTCGTTGAGCACCTGGATCTCGTTGTGCTGGCGTCAGGAACTCCCGCGACATCCATTTTGACCGAGGATTTCGCGCCCGTGGTTATCCAGCATCCCATTCCCGTAGAGCGCCGGATCTGCTACTACTGGCCGATTGGTTCGATGAACTTCAAGGAGCGACAGGCCACTGCCCCGAAGATGGCCGAGGCCATCGCCAAGCTGCACGCCAGGCACGGCAAGAAAACTATGGTGCACTGCGGGGCCTACGTAATCGCCCAGATGCTCTATGAGAGGATGCCTGCTGCAGCGAAGCGCTGGTGCATCCTGCAGGAGAAGGCCGATCGAGAGGGCAGCAAAAACCAGTTCCTGCAGGCAAGCCAGGCTGTATTCTTAAGCGTCAATTTCGAGGAAGGCTTGGACCTGAAGGGCCCGGATTATCCTCTGAACATCATCGCCAAGGTTCCTTTCGAGAACATCGGCGATGAATTTGTCAAGGCCCGGAATGAGCGGGATAACTACAAGCGATATAACATGCATGCAGCGGTCGCCGTCATGCAGGCCGCGGGCCGCTGCACGCGCTCGGTGGACGACTTCAGCGAGACTTTCATTCTTGACAGTTCTTGGCAGGGCTTTTACAATCGCTGCAAGAAGCTCTTCCAGCCGTGGTTTGTGGCGAGCCTCAAGAGGTATCAGGAAAATTCGCTGGAGGCCTGGGCGCTATGAGCACCATTGTCTTCGCCCCCCAACTCAAGGAATTAATTCTTGAGAAGGTGCCATCCGCGCCCGAATCCGTGACTGCAGCGGATCTCCATCGCCGGCACTTCTCAAAGACCCACTTGAGCTCGATTAAAAACGCCCTGACTATGCTCCACAAATTCAGGGCTGTGGAGCGGTCAATCGATCAGATGGGGAACTGGCGGGAATATAGGTACTGGAGGGCGCGCCAGTGAGGAGATCGGCTGCAGTCCGATGTGAATCAGATGCAGATTATGGAGATGTAGAGAGCCTCCGCTTGAACTGCCCGGTCTCAGGACCCACCACCGAGTTTGAAGGAAATAATAGCATCAAGCCTCTCCAGCCAAATGGCGCGTTTGCCGCGGAGGGCGCATGAGAGATTTTCTCAATCTCTTTTTCCGACCAGGTGATGTGGTTGAGCTCCGGGCATTGGGAAAGATGAAGAATGCCGTGCAGAGCGGCTACTTCAAAGATTTTGGCAAGCTTGCTGAGACCATCAGGATCCTCGATACCACGGGCGAGCACAAGGGCATCTATATCGTGCTCAACAAGATCAATCCGGCCCTCTATGCCCGTTCGCCTGATAGGCTCTCGGCCCCTCGAGAGAGCATAGTAACCACGTCTGACGCAGATATCCAGGCCAGGCGCTGGTTGCCTGTGGACTTCGACGCCATTCGGCCAGCCGAGATCTCGAGCTCCGATGAGGAGCATGCTGCGGCCCTGCAGAGAGCAAATGAGGTGCGGGATGCATTGAGGGCAATGGGCTGGCCTGAGCCGGTGCTTGCAGATTCGGGCAACGGCGGCCATCTTGTATACTTGATCGATCTGCCGAACAGCGAGAAAAACACAGAGACGGTCGAGCTGGTCCTGAAAGCTCTGGATGCCCTTTTCTCAGATAATGTCGTAAAGATCGATACCAAGAACTACAATGCATCTCGCATCTGGAAGGCCTATGGCACCATGGCTCGCAAGGGCGCAAATGTGCTCGATCGGCCCTGGAGAAGATCCCAGATCCTGGAGGTGCCATCTGAGCTCCGGCCCGTGCCTGAGGCACTATTGGCATCCATGGCCTGGGAATACAAGCAGAAAGAAGAGGCCGAGAGACATGCGAAACCCGCCCAGGGTCCAGCTCTAGACCTGGAACAGTGGCTGTCATCACATGGCATTGACATTGTGAAGCGCAAGGCAGCACATGGAGGGGGCACCATGTACGTTCTCGATAAGTGCCCCTGGGATTCGAAGCATATCGATCGATCGGCCTGGGCGGTCCAGTTTCCGAGCGGTGCAATTGCTGCGGGCTGCCATCACAATAGCTGCTCCGGGAGGGGATGGAGGGACCTGAGGAGACTGTATGAGCCTGATCTGCCTGAACAAACAGAACCCGATGCGGTTCCGGCTGCACCCCCAAGGCCAGCCAGGAAGGCTATCACACAGCTTCAGCTTGCCGATGTGGCCGACATCGAGTACAATGACGACGGCTCAGCCAAGTCCATCAAATTCAATCCCTCCAGGGCTGCTGATGCCGTCTGCCAATACCTGAACATTCTCAGCACGCCGGACAAGAAGATCTGGGTCTATG
>JAJRAX010000303.1 GCA_028679775.1 Methanothrix sp.
CGCGAGTCAGGTATTTCGACGAGTTTATAAAGCGCGCAGTTTGTGAAGGGCTTGAACAGTTGATCCTCCTTGGTGCCGGTTATGATACTCGGGCCTATAGGATCGATGGCATGAAGGACAAAGTATCGGTTTTTGAGGTGGATCTCCCTGATACTTTGCAGGCAAAAAGGGAAAAGATCAAAGAAATTTTTGGCTCGATCCCAGACTACGTTGTGTATGTTCCGGTCGATTTTCGTGTAGAAAGACTAGGTCGGAGGCTGATGGAGTGCGGGTACAATAGATCGCTAAAAACCCTCTTTGTCATGGAAGGGCTGGTCATGTACCTTTCAGCCGAGGCGGTGGATGATATTCTGGCCTTCATCGTGGGAAATTCTGGCAAAGGCAGTGTCATTCTCTTCGACTACTTCCCGGATTCTGTGATCAAGGGGACGTGTGACGCGGGAAGGAATATGAGGAAATACGCAGAAAAGGCGGGAGAGCCGCTTAAGTTCGGCATCCCAGAAGGGACTGTGGAATCATTCCTGGCCAAACGAGGATTTTCTCAGATTCAGAATGTGACAAGCGAAGATTACAAAAAGGCTTACTTTCATGGGACAAACAAAGTCAGGGTGGTAAGCAATCTGTTATCGATCGTCCATGCCACAATATAATATTTGACCAATTCGTATTTATCAGCACAGAAATAATGGCTGCTCCATGAAAGTCCTCCTCTTCGATCCCAGCGCTGGAGCCTCCGGAGATATGATCATCGCCACTCTTCTCGACCTTGGGGCAGATCTCGAATCGGTCCGGGAAGCGGTGGAGTCGGTGGGCTGCCGCCTGGAGGTCAGTAGAGTCGAGAGAAGCCACATCATGGCCATCCGAGCCAGAGTGATCTCTGACAGGCGCTTTCACTCGTTGGCCGAAGCAGTCTCCATACTGCAGGCCTCCAGCTTAACAGGAAAAGCCCTGAAAAATGCGCTTTTCGCAATGGATATTCTGGCAGAAGCCGAGAGCCGGGTGCATGGCGTGCCAAAAGAGCAAGCGCATTTTCATGAGATCGGCGCGCTAGATGCGCTCGCTGACATCGCCGGGGCTTGCGCAGCACGCGGCAGCCTTACTGCAGAGCGAGTTCTATCCAGGACCGTGTCTGTGGGCAGCGGATTTGTGAAGACTGGGCACGGCCTTCTGGCGGTGCCGGCTCCTGCAGCTCTTGAGATCCTGCGTGCTCATAAGATCCCCTGGAAGAGCGGACCGGCTGAGGAGGAGATGCTAACGCCCACGGGAGCGGCCCTGTTGGCAGTTTTAGTCGATGAATTTCTTCCCGACATACCCGCGATCCAGGCAGAGAGAGTGGGCTACGGGGCAGGCAAGAGAGATCTCGCGCTGCCGAATGTTCTCAGAACTATTATCGGGGACGTTCTCCCGGCCCAGGAGGCTCAGGCCAAGATGGATCACGTCCCGCATGGTGACCGCGTGGTGCAGCTCGAGACCAATGTAGACGATGTGACAGGCGAGGTGCTGGGCTATTTGATCGAGCGGCTTATGCAAGCTGGGGCCCTGGACGTCACCATTCTTCCCGCTATCATGAAGAAGGGGCGCGCCGGGTCCGTTATCCGGGCTATAGCGAGTCAGGAGGAGACTGAGAAGCTGGCCAGGATCATCATGAGAGAGACTGGCTCTTTAGGGGTGCGAGTCTTTCCGAGCGTTCACCGCTTCCTGGCCGGGAGAGAGGCGATCACGGTGGACGTTGAATTCGCCAGTCAGACATTCTCTGCATGCGTTAAAGTGAGCCGCCTGGATGGTGAGATCATAAGCGTCAAACCTGAGTACGAGGACTGCAAAAGAATCGCTGATGATACAAAGCTGCCACTGCGAGCAGTCAGCAAAAAAGTGGAAGATGCGGGTTGGTGGGCTGCAGATCCCTCGTGCCATCCCTTATAACATATTTCTTATTTTATTACTATGCAGCCCACACAACCCGTCGTCCTATCCGTTTAATTCTCATTACCAACTTATAATACTAATATAGTTAAGATTGTAGTTGATATTATATATACTTTTCGCAAATAATAATAGTAGCCGCCTGCTGTTGGCCGCTCGGCTCGCAAGTTTGATTAATCAGCCTGCGGGTAAAACTAGCTCATGCATCTCGACTCATCCCTTAATCTCTTTCACCGCGCCAGAGATCTGATGCCTGGCGGCGTATCCAGTCCAGTGCGGGCGATATCTCCCTATCCGTTTTACACTGCAAGAGGAAAGGGCCCGTATCTATGGGATGCCGACGGAAACCGGCTCATAGATTACTGTCTCGCCTATGGCCCAATGATCCTGGGCCACTGCCATCCGGCCATAGTCCATGCGGCAACTGAGCAGATGAGCCGTGGATGGCTCTTTGGAACCCCATCCGAGCTGGAGGTGCGGGCTGCTGAGAGGATATCCAGGCTCTATCCCAGCATGCAGATGCTGCGCTTCGTCAGTTCTGGGACTGAGGCCACAATGGCCGCCATTCGCGTGGCCCGGGGCGCTACCGGTCGAGATAAGATCATCAAGATCGAGGGCGGCTTTCACGGGGCGCATGACAGCGTCCTGATCAAAGCCGGATCAGGGGCAACGACTCTGGGCATTCCCGACTCCAGGGGCGTGCCCGCAGACACTGCCAAAAACACGCTGCAGGTTCCTTACAATGATCTGGAGGCCCTGGAGACTGTCTTGAACTCCTTTGAGGGTCAGGTGGCCTGTTTGATCATGGAACCAGTTTTAGGCAACATCGGACCGATTCTGCCTGAGAAGGGATACTTGGAAGGCGTGCGCAGGATCACCAAAGAGCATGATGTGCTTCTCATCTTCGACGAGGTCATCACTGGATTTCGGCTGGCGTTGGGCGGAGCCCAGGAGCGTTTCGGCATCAAGCCGGATCTGACGACCCTCGGCAAGATCATCGGCGGAGGATTTCCGATAGGCATCTTTGGCGGCAGGCGCGACCTCATAGAGCAGGTGGCTCCTAATGGCGGAATCTACCAGGCAGGAACTTTCAACGGCAGTCCTGTGTCTCTCGCATCCGGTATGGCCACCCTGGACATCTTAGAAAAGGAGAACGCTCTTGGCAATCTGGAGGCAACAGGAGAAGAGATGAGGCGAGGCATGAAGGATATTGTAGAAGACCTGAGACTCGGCTACAGCGTTGTAGGCATAGCCTCCATGTTCAAGATATTCTTTGGCCGAGAGCCCCACAATTATGCCGAGGCTCTAAAATGCGATCGGGCCGGATATCTGGCATTCTTCCGGCGCATGCTCGAGTCAGGGGTGTTTCTCACACCAAGCCAGTATGAGACGGATTTCATATCATTGGCGCACAACTCTGAAGTAATTCAAACCACTCTGGAGGCGTTTACTTCCTGCCTGAAAAGCTGATTGTGGGCAGCCGCGGCAGCCCGCTGGCTCTCCGCCAGACCGAAATCGTGCAGGAGAGGCTTGCCGCTATTGGCGTAGAGACAGAGCTGGTTCGTGTCAAGACCAGCGGAGACGTTTTCTTGGATAAACCGTTGCACCAGCTCACAGGCGTTGGAGTGTTTGTGGCAGAGATAGACGAGCGCATGATCTCAGGGCAGATCGACCTGGCAGTGCACAGCATGAAGGACCTTCCCACGAAGAGGCCACGAGAGCTGACTATATCCGCGGTCTTGAAGCGCGACTCGCCGCACGATATTCTTCTCTCTAAAAGCGGCGGAGGAATTGAGGACCTGAAGAGGGGGGCGACTGTGGGCACCTCCAGCATGAGGCGGACTGCTCAGTTGCGCCGGGCGAGGCCAGACCTCAATGTCGCCAGCCTTCGGGGAAATCTTCAGACGAGACTGCACAAGCTCGAGCATGGGGACTTCGATGCCATCGTTCTC
>JAJRAX010000038.1 GCA_028679775.1 Methanothrix sp.
ATCAGGCAAGGGATTATATGGGCAAACATAAAGATAGAGTTTGCGGTGCTGATGTCCATAAAGATCTGATTGTTGCCACAATAACCGATAGAGATGGAAGCTATCTTCAAGAATCATTTGGCACATCACCGCCTGAGCTTGAGAGATTTAAAGAATGGATGATGATCAACAAGTGCGAACAAGTTGCCTTTGAAGCCACCGGCGTCTATTGGCTTCCAGTCCATGAAGTTACCAGTCAATCTATTGATACTATCGTTGCAAATCCTTATCAAATAAAGAGCCTTCCAAACGATAAATCAGATGCCAAAGATGCAGACAGGATTGCCGAATATTGCCTGAACGGTCAAATCAAGAGGTCTCGTGTCTTTAGTCAAGAGTACCGAGATCTCAGGACTTTGACGCGAGCTAGATCTGGGTACGTCCGGACGAGAACGCAGATAAAGAATCGAATCCACAAGCATCTGTCCTCAAACGGCATCAAACTCAGCTCCTGCATTGAGGATATCTTCGGCAAATCCGGCAGACATATTTTGGATGGATTGGCTCACAAACGAAGGACCAGCGACATAATCAAAGGCATTCCATCTGGACAGATTCGAAAGAAGTCAGATCTCGTAGGAGTTTCGATCAATAATGGTCTTGATGAGACAAGCAGAATGATTGTAAAGGACTTGCTGGAACTTCTTGACATCACCGAATCAAAGATCGAGAAAACGGCAAACATGGTCGCAAACAAGATGCTCACAAAGTCCGAAGATCTGGCAATAGTCATGTCCATTCCAGGCATTGGATTTACTGCGGGAACGACTATTCTCTCTGAGATCGGAGACATTCGCGATTTTAAGACTCCAGAGAGCATGGCCAATTGGGGCGGTCTCATTCCTGGATCGTACGAGTCAGCAGGCAAAAAGAAGTCACTTGGGATCACAAAGCGTGGACCCAAGCAAATCAGAACGGTGCTTGTTGAGGTCGCACACGTTATAGCAAGAACGGGCGATTCCAGGCTGCACAGATTTTTTCAGAGGCTGAGAGCGCGAAAGAATTACAATGTAGCAATCGTAGCGCTGGCCAGAAAACTGATTTGCCTCATCCATCACCTCCTAACCAACAGAGAGCTTTATCAAGAGAACGACTGCGAAAAGAAGAAACCAGAGACTTCCGAGTGCGATGTTGGTAGCTCATCCTTGACGGAAGAGAGCTTGGGGGACAGAGTGGCCGCGATTGTTGATGCGCTTTATAGCCTGAAAGATCGTAGCCGCAAACGCATTCAAAGAAAGAGAACCGCAAAGACGCGCGAGTTTAAGCGACTGCCAAAATGGTTATCGAATGGAGGTGGATAGGCAACCTTTTTTTGTGTGAGGTTTTACATGAGAAACCCTTAAATATGATACATGTTAGCATGCTACATGTTAGCATTCACGAGATGATAAGATTTGAGTGAGATTGGCAAGAGAGTTCGAATAGAAAGGATCATGGACAGAGAAAGCGGAAACACAGTGATCATTCCCCTGGACCACGGCATATCTGTGGGCCCGATCAAGGGACTGGTTGACCTCCCGGAAATGGTGAACAAGGTGGCCAAGGGTGGAGCCAATGCCGTTTTACAGCAGAAAGGAATGGTGCGACACGGACACCGCGGCTACGGCAGAGATGTTGGTCTGATTGTTCACATGAGCGCCTCGACCTCGCTTGGGCCTGATCCCAATAACAAGGTACAGGTCTGCCTTGTGGAGGAGTGCCTGAAGATGGGAGCCGACGCCGTATCGGTTCATATCAACATCGGCTCGGAGACCGAATCGGATCAACTGAGCATCCTGGGGTGTGTCAGCGAGCGCTGTGACTTCTGGGGAATGCCTCTCGTGGCCATGATGTACCCACGCGGCAAGGCAATAGCCAATCCCAACGATGTGGAGGTCGTGGCCCACGCCGCCAGAGCGGGAGCGGAGTTAGGCGCAGACATCATCAAGACCAACTACACCGGAGACGTCGATTCCTTCCGGCAAGTTGTTAAGGGCTGTCCGGTGCCGGTGGTCATAGCCGGTGGGCCGAAGACTGAGACCGACATGGAGTTTTTGCAGATGATCGAGGGAGCACTGCAGGCGGGCGCGCGGGGCGTTGCCATCGGCAGGAATGTCTTCCAGCATAAGGATCCCGTGAAGATGACTCAGGCCATTGCAGCCATTGTCAACAAGGGCAAGACTGCTGATGAGGCGATCAAGATCCTGGTTTGATGTTTGATTTATCATTTTTTTAATGCACAATTCGCCCTTTTCCTCCGGGAAGCTCGCCCTCGTTCTCTTCCGGCTTATTCTCGTATTCGGACTCATTCTCGTCTTCCGGGAGTTGTCGGCTGTTCATCTCTCCCTTATTTCCGGGTACGAAGGGTATCAGACCGCGCTTTACGAGCTCCTCCTGGATCTCCGGGGGCATCTTGCGGGCATCGACTGCCAGGCCGTTTATCATCACCCACCAGGCGAAGGGATTATGCTCCATCCTGGAAGGCCGCCACCAATTTGGATCGGCCTGGCCTATTTTCAGAGCATCCCTGATCTGCCGGGCCTTATTGGCAGCGGTCTTCTGGCTTGCTCCAAAAAGGTCCGCCAGCTCGTCTGCCCTCATGTACGGCGCCTGGGATTTGTCGAAGAGGAAATTGACAGTGCCAAGGCAATAGACTATCGCAGCTGCCCAGACGTCCTTTCTTCCCCTTTCCAGTGGTGACGGCCTCTTTCTTGCCAGGGCTGCAGCCATGCGGCGGGCAAGCCCCGCATATTCTTCATCCAGATGCTCGCGGCAGACCGCATCGGTTAACTGGGTGATCTCATCGTAGATGGGCTGCATCTTTGAGGGCACGGATTCTCCTTTTTGTTTGCTCATGGATCTCTCCTCGATAGTCAAACTTAACGTGTAATGCTCCTATGCAGGGTGGAGCTTAATCCTTTGCAAATATGGCTCTTCGCTATTTTTGAATCAGAACTCCCCCAGAGTAAACTGGTCCTGCAGACGGATCTCCTTGGTTTTGTGCTCGATGGCCAGCATGTCCATGAGCTGGAAGGCGTTTCTCACCGCCTTGGCCCTGGCGTGATTGTTGAAGTAGACCCGGATCTTATCGGCCTTCAGCTCGGCCCTCTTGATGCGGGGCACCCAGATCTCCAGTTGCTCCTTATTGTAGAGGTAGTCGTATCTGTTCAACCGGTGGTCGTCCTCTCTCTCCCGATCGCCCTGGAACCAGATGTCATAGTTCCTGCCGTGCAGGCGCAGGTAGGCGTGGTCTGCTGTCTCTTCGTCCTGCTCTGCGCTCGCGGAAATGCCCGGGCCGTCGATCATGACAGTGGCGACATTCCTCTCTCGAAGAGCCTCAAGAGCAGCCGGGTCTGTTCCAGCACCACTCTCGGCCAGCCAGCTCCTGTGCCGGAACTCCACTGTGTAATTATATTTCTCGTGCCCGACCTTGTCCAGAAGCTTCTTGAGGTTTTCAAGGGCCGGGCCGCTGTTCTTGAAGTATGGGGAGAGCTGCAAGAGGACAGCGCCGAGAAGCCCGGCCTCGGCCAGGGGTTTGACGCAGGTCTTCTCAAAAGAGGCGGCCCAGAAGACGGCCCGATCGAGGTCGCCATCTACCAGGGCCTTGTGGGTGACCTGCTCCGGCACCTTGACCGAGTACTCAAATCCGCCCTGCAGGGCTGCGGCCTTCTCTATCCAGGAGGAGACCTGTTTCTCGCCAGCAGGCCGGTAGAAGGTGCTGTTGATCTCCACAGTCTTGAAGAACTGGGCGTAGTAGGAGAACCATTCGCCCTTCTTTTTAGCGAGGGAGACAGGATAGAAGCGGCCCACCCAATCGTCGTAGGACCAGCCGCTGCAGCCTATGAGGAAGGTCATGGCAAATCTATTTAGTTTGTCTGGCGGAGGTCATTGCTTCGACTCTGCCTGGCGATTCTATCATGCAACCGTCAATAGATCACTTTGTGTCGTTTGCGCTAAAAAAAGGATTCTACCCCTCCGCTTCTCCCATCAGCCTGTCCACCAGCCATTCCGGCTCGAATTTAACTAAGTCGGGATAATTCTGGCCCACGCCCAAAAAGAGCACGGGCTTTCCTGTGATGTAGGCTATTGAGATCGCGGAGCCGCCCTTGGCGTCGGCATCCGTCTTGGTGAGAATGGTGCCGCCGATGGCCACCGACTCATTGAAGAGGCGCGCCCTCTCGACAGCATCATTGCCGGCTATGGCCTCGTCCACGAAGATGAGCAGATCCGGCTTGGTAACGCGCACGATCTTTCTCATCTGATCCATGAGATTGATGTTTGTGTGCAGCCTTCCGGCAGTGTCCGCCAGGACCACATCCTTGTTGTGCGCCTTGGCATATTCAACAGCATCAAAGATCACAGCCGCCGGGTCTCCGCCTGTCTTGTGCTTGACCACCTTCAGGCCCAGCTTTTCGCCGTGCACCTCAAGCTGCTCAATGGCCCCGGCCCGGAATGTGTCGCCTGCCGCCAAAACCACTGAGTAATTCTGGTTCATCAGGTACTTTGCCACCTTGGCGATGCTTGTGGTCTTTCCTGTGCCGTTCACGCCAACAAAGAGAATCTTGACCGGCTTCTCCTTGCTCTTGATGTACTCATCGAAGTCCAGATGGTTCTTGGATAGAAGCGTAATGAGCGCGTTTCTCAGAGACTGCTCGGCAATAGCCCCGGTATCGGCTCCAATCTTCTTCTTCTTTCCGACCAGATCGGCCTTGACCTCCCGGACAATCTCCTCGGCCACCGGCAGTGCCACGTCGCTCTCCATCAGGGCCATCTCCAGGGCCCACATGGGCTCATCGAGGTCTTTTTCTTCGAGAATCACTTCCTGCTCGAAGATCAGGCTCTTGGCCTTTTCCAGGAAGGAGAATCGACTCTTCGATTTGTTGTTGATCTCAGCCTTTTCAGGGACCGGCGAAGGCCTCACTGAAGAGGTCGGCGCTGAGGAAGAAGAGACTGATGAATAAGATGAGGATGACTTGACATCCGTCTGCTGGGCCGTTGCATCGCTCTCAGACCCGGGCTTTCCATTTATCTTCCCTGTAATCTTCTCGGCCAGGGATACCTTCTCGGCGATTTTTGAGGAGAGAGCCTCCTTGAATCCGGAGAGCTTCTCCTTGAAGCGATTAAACAACTATGTCGCTCCCTGGGGCGTGTCCGTGTTCGTGCTGATGCTGATGTTCTGCGCCCTCTTCGTACTGCTGCATTATGGCCTGGATCTTCTGCATCTCCTGATCGATCTTGGCGAGGACCTCGTTGAGCTTCTTGGAGCCCTCCAGGACCTCTGCCTTTCTGACCTTCAGAATATCCTTGGCCTCGGCAGCATTCTTCTCGATGCTCACGCCAGCGCCCACATTCAAGACTACCTTCTCCTTAGAGGCAAGGGTGGCATGGATGAACGACCCGGACCC
>JAJRAX010000304.1 GCA_028679775.1 Methanothrix sp.
GAGCCAGCCCACCTGTAACGCGCTCATGTTGCTCGCAAATACCCATTCATCGTTATGGCCTCCGGAGGCATAGACGCGGTTAACGAGCGCATCTCTCGGATCGGTGATGTTCAGGCGCAGGGCAGATATCCGTCCTCGCACATATGGTCCTTCATTACCAGGATCTCTTCTTCAATTGAGAAGTTGCCCACGAACATGTGATTGATGCGCGACATCTCATCCTTGATGTCTCCGGTCTCCGGGTTCAGTACCAGATATCCGATGCGCCCGATGCCGATGAAGTCAGCGTCAATTGTCATCTTTGTGAGATTTGGCAGAGCCAACAATTCCATCCTCGTAGAGAGGCGGGTGGCATCAGTGAACTCCTTGGAGGCACTCATCTTCAGGGGATAATTCTGCAGTTTGGTGCTCTCCCGGAACTTCTGGTCATAGGCGAAGAGATGGGCATTGGGATTGCTCTTGCTGCCGATCTCCGCAACATAGTGGTCTCCTGTTGCCGGAATAATGACCATGGGCACGAGGACTAAAAGTATCATTAAAAGAGCCGCTTGACGAAATAATGCATCAAGGGTCACGGTTCTTCCTAGCCGATTAGCCTCGATGATATTCTCACGGCTCCTGATAGAGGTTGTACAGAAATTCTTCGCTGATCTCTCCAGAGCAAACGGTTACCGCAGGCCCCTCCATGAAGGCATTTCCACCCTCAAAGGTTATGATCAGCGGGCCGCCTTTGGTCTTCACAAGGACCTCGTCTCCCGCCAGCCCCAGACGTCGGGCGACACTCGCCGCCGCCACCGAGCCAGTTCCGCAGGAGAGAGTCTCACCTTCCACGCCCCGCTCAAAAGTCCTGATCTCAAGAGGCTGGCCAGACTTGACGAAGTTGACGTTTGCGCCTTCCGGGAAGATGCTATTGTGCCTGATAGATGGAGACCTCTCCATGATATCAAAATCCAGGTCATCAACAAACACCACGGCATGGGGAACTCCGGTGTTGACTGCTGAGACTGCCTCACCCTCCAGGCGCTCTTTGAGCAGCTCTCCTGAGCCGCAGGCAGGAATAGCAGATCGATCAAACCTCGGCTCACCCATGTTCACCTTGGCCCAGAAGAATCCATCCCTCTCTCGAACCTGAACGGGAATTATGCCTGCTAGAGTCTCGACATCGAACTGCTCACCAACGTAGCCCGTATCCCAGGCATACTTGACGAGACAACGGATGCCGTTGCCGCACATCTCAGCCTCTGAGCCGTCCGGCTGGATAATCCTCATGCTGAGATCCGCCCGAGCGCTGCCAGAGAGGAACAGAACCCCATCGGCCCCAATGCCGTAGTGGCGATGGCAGCAGGCTATGGCGAACCTTCTTTTCTCCATCTCGGGCACCTGCTCCCTGTTCATCTCGTCTATGAGGACGAAGTCGTTGCCGTTTCCGTGCAGCTTGGTGAATGTCAGGCTGGTTGGCCGAAAGGGATCATCATCAAGCTCTATCTCAGAAATCTCTGCCAGCTTCATTTTATATACCATGCATCAATTTACTTAAGCTTGTGTTGTTGTGTGGTGATGTCATATTAAACCCATTCTACAGGTGGCACTGGATATTCTGGAGCTAGACAGATCAATTCAGATAGCCAAGGAAGCCGTCCTCGGCGGCGCAGACTGGATTGAGGCAGGAACGCCACTCATCAAGAGCGTAGGCATGGACGCCGTGCGCGAGATGAAAAAGGCTCTGCCCGGGGTCCGGATACTAGCAGACATGAAGACTGTGGACACGGGAGCCATGGAGGTGGAGATGGCTGCCAAGGCCGGAGCAGATATCGTGGCATTGCTCGCCTCTTCCGATAACTCTACAATCGAGGATGCTCTGAGGGCGGCTCGAAAGTACGGCGTGCAGATCATGATGGATCTTCTAACAGTACCGGACCCGGTCAAGCGTTCTCGGGAGCTGGAGGCCCTCGGCGTGGACTATATCTGCGTTCATGTCGGAATCGACCAGCAGATGACCGGTCGCGACACAGTCGATTTCCTAAAGGAGATCGTAAAGGTCGTCAATATCCCTGTAGCTGCGGCAGGCGGCATAGATGCAGTCACTGGAGCCGATGCTGTAGCCAATGGCGCAGCCATCGTAATCGTAGGCGGCAGCATTGTGAGAAGCGCGCAGGTGACCGCATCAGCCCAGAAGATTCGCGAGGCCATAGACCACGCCCGGATCAGCGCTGCCCCCAAGATGAGCCGGGAGGAGGAGATGATCGCCATCTTCCGAGAGGTCTCTGGGCCTAACATCTCGGATGCAATGCACCGCAAAGGAGCCATGCGCGGCATCTTGCCCATCAACCTGGGCATCAAAATCGTGGGGAAGGCTGTAACCGTCCAGACATTTCCCGGAGACTGGGCCAAGCCTGTGGAGTCCATAGACATGGCGGGACCTGGAGACGTGCTGGTGATCTACAACGGCAGCAACAGCATCTCGCCCTGGGGAGGCCTCGCCACCCTGAGCTGCAAGATGAGGGGGGTTGAGGGTGCGGTCATCGATGGAGCCGTCCGGGATGTTGACGAGATTCGAGCCCTGAAATATCCCATATGGGCCTCCGGAATCACCCCCAACGCCGGCGACCCAAAAGGCATGGGCGAGATCAACTCCGAGATCACCTGCGGCGGCCAGACTGTCAAGCCCGGCGACTACATCGTGGCTGACGAGAACGGAGTGGTGGTCATACCAAAAGAGCGGGCTTACGAGATTGCCAGAAGGGCCAAAGAGGTCGAGAAGATGGAGAGCAGGCTCTACGAGGAGATCCGAAGGGGCAGTACACTCTCACAGGTAGCGAATCTTAAAAAGTGGGAAAAAGCTTGATGACAAGCTGTAAATAGATTGAAATATTGTTATGAAGGCGCGTAAGCATCAAGCATCACATTCACAAAATAAAAATTGTGTGGTGGGTTTAAAAGATACAGTAAGTTCGAGGAGAATTACATGGAATTGGAGGATATCGTTTCTAAGTACCCACCCAAGCAGGTAATGCTGATTCCGGTTGTTATCGTCATATTAGCATTTATCAGCTTGGGAGCGACCTACCTTGCCACAGGCTCGCCTGTGAAGCTGGGAATAGAGTTTACGGGAGGCACTATTATCACAGTGCCGGCAACGGGATCGGAAGAGAGCGTGGCAGAGCAGTTTGCAGCTTATCCTCTGGTGGACATTAGAGACGTCGGCAATAGATACATGATGCAGTTCGGACATATGAGCGATTCCGAATATTCCGAACTGGTCAAGCTTGCCAATGACAAATTCGAAAGCCCGGATATCAGGCATATGGGACCGATCTATAGCAAGGAGCTTCAGGCCCAGGTCATGAAGTACTTGCCTCTGTCCTTCATATTGATGGCCATTGTGGTCTTCGTGGTGTTCAGGGAATTCATGGTCTCTCTGCTCGTTGTGACTTGCGCTCTGGCCGACATTTTAATTGCAGCAGCTTCCATGAACCTGACCGGAGTTGAACTCTCCTTAGGAACAGTGGCTGCACTACTCATGTTGATTGGTTATTCTGTTGATACCGATATTCTCCTAACCATGAGGGTCTTGAGGCGCAAGGGCCCTGTGGACGAGAAGATCATGGGCGCGATGGGTACAGGCCTGACCATGACCGGGACCACCATTGCTGCGGTGATTTCGCTCATAATAATCAGCAACTTCCTGTATCTGATAGTGCCATCGTTTACCAGAATGGATACCATTGCCGACATGACCACAGTCCTCATATTCGGCCTGGCTGCTGATATCTTCAACACCTGGATCACCAATGCTCAAGGGTTGAGATGGTACCTTGGCAGACCTAAGAAAGCTGTACGGGGGCAGAAGAAATGAGCCTCTTCGAGAATTTGTCCAAGGATAATAGGGTCGTCTTATACGCGATCGTTGTCGCACTTGCCATCATATCCATTGGATTGTTCGGCCTGAAGTTCGGGCTGGACCTGGAAGGAGGCAGCTATCTTCAACTGCAACTGCAGGGTGCTGAGGCTCAGATCGATGTCTCGCCGGAAGATATTCTGACGCATCAATTCAATGCCACTTCCATAGAGAAGCGCGCTCAGGGTTACGTATTGATGGTTCCTGGAAAGGTGCAACCTGATTTCGCCGAGGATCTCGGATATATCGGAGCCAAAACCATTCCGGGAGAGAACAGCAGCAAGATCACCATATCAGCCGCACCTGAGACCATAGTAATCAATTACCTCAAGGATAGCCTGGACGCTGATGTCAAGCTGAATGTCGATGTGTCACCCGTTCGCTATGAGATCCTGACCAATGTCACAAGGGACTCGCTCAACGCGCTCCTGGCCCCAGTGGGCGGCAAGGTGCCTGAGGGCGAGGACACATTTGTTGAGGGCGTAACAGACCAGACAATGATCGACACCAAGAAGGTGCTCGACTCCAAGCTGAACCGTCTGGGCCTGCAGGATATCAAGGTCAAGAGCGTTGGCAACAAGTTCATAATGATCGACATGGCCGGGGCAGACGTGGCCGAGGCCCAAGAGATCGTGGGCAAGCCCGGCAAGTTCGAGATCAGAATATACACAGAGAACAACGAGAGCATGCATGTTCTCTACGGTGACGCAGTGCAATCTGTGGACATTCCTGAAAAGGAGAACAACGTCTGGGGTGTGCCGTTCACCCTCTCGGATGAGGGAGCTGCTGCGTTCCAGAAGGCTGCCATCGATTCCGGCGCTACCAAGAAGCCAAATGACCACGAAATAGCCATGTATCTGGATAAGGATGAGATATTCTCAGCGCCGTTGGCACCTGAGCTCGCCAGCAGCCTGAAGAAGACTCCATCCCGAAGCATGAGGGCGACTGTAGGAGCTGGCGACGAGGGAGCCGAGAAGGCAAAAGAGCTGAACATCCATCTGCGCGAGGGTGCTCTGCCAGTTAACGTCGAGATCGTAGGCTCTGGACAGGTTTCTGCATCTCTCGGAGATCAGTTCAAGGTACAGATGGTCATAGCCGGTTTAATTGCCCTTCTGGCTGTTGCTGGCATGATATACTACCGATACCGTGAAAAGAGGATAGTCCTGCCCATGGTCTTCACCTCCTTCTCCGAGGTAGTGATGATGCTGGGCGTCTGGGCCGTTGCAGGCAAATTCCTGGGATGGCAGCTCGATCTGGCAAGCCTCGCAGGCATCATCATGGTGATAGGCACCGGTGTAGATCAA
>JAJRAX010000305.1 GCA_028679775.1 Methanothrix sp.
AAGCTTTGCAGGGTATTGGATCGAACGCTTCCTTGGTGGAGATGATTGGTATAAAAAGTTAGGTTTTTGACTATAATAAACGGCTCGGAAGAACTACCCTCATTATGTGCTTCATAAACCACTGAGCTGTTTATCCTCTCGTTTTAGTTGGATTGAATTTGGCTTTTGCTTCTTGTTGATTCCCCGGAACTTTTCTAGGGTTTGCTTTCTTCGCTGCCAACGAAGAGAATCTCTCGTACGATCTTCTTGCTCAATAGCGTTTCTCCCCGCCCTCCCTATCAGTAGTTCCTTGTTTTTCCTTGGTCTACCTATGATACACCCCTCCAATCTACTACCCTCTCTGCATCAAGTCCATTTTTGAATAAATAACAATTACTGTCAAATGATATAAATGTTTTGCTTTATTACAGAGATTCGCCAATGCAATATATAAAATTGATAACTAAAATATGGACTCTAATTAAAATCCACTGCATGATGAGCCGGACGAACTATTCGCGAAGATGTGCACGCATATCTGAAACGTGGGTTATCGCTGGTTCTGGGCATGGAGATCGGATATGTGATGCGGGATGCCAAAAAGTGATGAGTTAAATGCCTAGAAATATGCCTCGGAGTTTGATGCGGGATATTATGGGCAGATATTGGAAATGGCGCAGGATGATGTGGCATTCGTCCTGAAACGCGATTTGCATGATTGACTGCCGCTGCAAAGAGGATATTTACTCGTAAAAGCGTGCGAAAGTCCCATCCCCCGCACCTAGTTTTCCATGGCTTTCGAGTCAAATTCCACATTCTGCATCCGAGCAGCCACATTCAGGATCGCCCGAGGATGACTCTTGAGATACGTGCTCCTGACTATGGCCACAAATATCCGCTCGCTCGACCGGCCTGCTAACCCAGCACGAGATCCCTGGCCAGATCCATTGCTGCCTTATACTCATTTTAAATTCTTCAGCAGGCTTCTCTTTTCATGCGCTCCCAGGTCCACACCCATCAGATAGGCTACGGCATGAACTGCCATGGTGTTGAGAGGCCAGGTCAGGGCGAAGAACACAGCCAGCGTCTCGCCGAAGTGATAGCTCCACAAGCCGGCCAGAGAGCCGATCAGCTCCATGAGGCCTCCGGCGATGACTGCAACAATGAGAAGCGAGGCATTCCATTCAATAGAGTGCCGGGAGGAGTAAATCATCCCCAGTATCGCCATGACCGCATACATGACCAGGACGAGGCTGCTTTCGCTCTTCTGTGCCAGGCCAAAATAGCCCTCCCAATAGAAGAACAGAGCGTTGGCCACCAGGACCAGAGACAGAGGAAGGACCTTCCAGCGTCTCAGCCGTTCAAAGATGCCCAGATTCGAAATCCATTGACTGAGCAGGTCTGAGACCTGAAGGACGGAGAGCATCATCACCATCCATCCGCATACGATATAGATAAACGAGGTCTTTTCATCAATTGCACTGCTGTAATTGTATGCGAGCAGATTATTATGGACGTTTATTGATTCAACGACATAGGCAGCAAGGCCGGATATGGCCAGCAATGCTGCAAAATGAATGGTCTTCATCCGGACGGCTGCCACGAATCCCAGGGCGATGCCAAGGAGCATGCCCAGCTCATAGACGAGAGAGGATCTGGCGAAATATCCGTTCAAGCTGTAGCCGATAGCACAGCCCAGGGCCACCAGGACCATGAGGTTGATGTTGATCACCCGGCGGGCCACATCCTGTGCGGTGCTCCTATTATCCTTAATGACAGGATAGATGGCATCCTGCAGGAATTTCAGGGCAGCGGGCATGAGGTATCGGAAGATCGGCAGGCGGGACAGATCATAGAGCAGAAAGTCTGCGCCGATGTTAAAAAGCGTCTGCCAGCCGGGAAACATGAGGACGACTTCGATGGCCCATTCGTAAAAATCTTTGATCTCTATCCTGGGCTTTTCCCATGCACCGTCTTTGATATGGGAATAAGGCAGGCTGCTTAAGTTGAACTGAATAGATGCATCGCCCAGACCTGCTTCATGGGCCTTTCTGATATGAATAATATCCATAGGGCGGTAGCCCATCATCTGGCAGGCAACTGAATCGGCCTGGACCACGTCATCCGAGGCGATGATGGTCTGGTAATAAACCGGCTCGGCAGAAAGTGGGCCTATGGCCTCGCCTCCCACGCTTCCATCGATTACTGCCAGGTTCGGGACAAAGGCGGAGTTGATCTCGAATATAACGTCCTCAATGCTCTTTTTATGGAATTTGGCTTTGTCAATGTCCGGAAAGGTTCCGTACATGTTTTTCATGGCCAGTGTCACGCCTGTGAGCAGGTGGGTTTTCATAGCAGAGACTGATATTATCACGTCTGCCTCTATCGCCTCGATAGAGACTTTTTCGGTCCCCAGAGCACTGTCTGGCCCGAAGTCGAAATTGACTATTGTCTTCTCCGAGAGATTGACAAGGTCCACACCCTTCTCCTCTGCCCATTTGAGATAACCTGAGTCGTTAGCTGCCTGCTGGAATTTAATCCATACCATATCGGCATCTGCGAATGTGGCAACGCCCCCTGCCTCGCGAATCAGGTTGCATAGCTCATCTGACACATCAATGCTGGTAAAGGTGCTCTTGTTCTCAGGCACTCCTCCACAGATGTTGACTTTAACCAGGACTTTGTCACCATTCTTGACGAAGTTGCCCATTCCACCCAGCCGTTCAATGGCTGCTCTGACGCATTTTCTTGCATCTTCACCCCGCTCTACGGCAGTATGAGAATCGAATGTGCTCTTCCTCACCATCCTGCGGCTTTTGTTCTTGACATCAGCATATGTGCAGGTTCTGGTGGAGATATACTTTTTTTTCTCTCTGAGAAGGGCAAAGGCATAGCCTGCAAATATCCAGACCGGGTAAAGCAGGAAAAGGAAAAGAACTGCTATTTGAGGAACCTGATCTTTATGGATCTTTGTAATATTCGTATGAAACATGAATTCTGATCCGGTCTGGTTTGAGAAGAAGGGAAAAGTACAGCGGATCATGTCTGCATAAAGAAGAACGCTGAAGGCGATGAATATCAGAGCGACACCTAGCCCAATTACTATCTTGGCATGTCTGCTCCAATCCAGTCTTCTTCCCAGGAGGAAGATAGCAAGTCCTGAAAAAACAAGCAGTGGTGGATCTATCAGAAAGCTCATCTGAACACCTCAATTACCTAGTTTGATCCTCATCCGAAAAAAGACCATTTTGTGCAATCAATATACTCCATTTGTCGCAGTATGTAATATTGACCTGAGTGCAAAGGCGGGACGCAAGATTCATAGTAATAACGATGATTTAATGTATTTAGATATTTTGCAAAAGGATTTTTCACGCGAAGTCATAAAATTAAAAAAGAGTCATTGGATTGCCTGAAAAATATTAATTGAAAATGGCAAATGCCAGAGTTGATACTCTCTTGTCCTGTATGCCTGACGCGCCCAATTTGATTGCACCATTATCAGATGTCGTGTTTGCCGAGCTATCAGTTACAGGGCCAACTGCAAAGCCATTCTGACTCGCATTGCCAGTCTGACTAAGGGATGAATTGGCGTCCAATGGCAGATCTTGCGAGAGCGATTTCGCATTCAATGTGGTCTGATCTCCCAGGTTATCTCTCATAAACTCATCGAAGCTCGACATGTCGACGTTGAATCCAGGGTCATCCAGGAAGTTGTATGAAGAACCGCCGCTGGATAATCCGCAAGATCCTCCACAGCCCCCTTCTGCATAAGGAAGATAGATGAAGGCAGATGACATGACCGCCAATAACGAAATCACATGCTTAATACTAATTCCCATAGGCTCGTCGATTGGAGCCTGCGGTTAAAAGCCCGTCGATAGTTGGACAAGATTTAGGCCAATCAAGAAATTTGTAAAATATTCCATAAACTATAAATCTTGTAACAGTACTATGGTATTGGTAGGTGAAAAATGATGGCCGGAACACTGGATGAATACAAGAGGCTCTTCCGAGAAGCTACGGTCTCGGACCAAATGAAACTATTTAAGCTTCATATAGCTATTTATCTAGTAGTGAACATTATTTGGCTGGTATTGAACATGATGGGGTCAATAGAGATAGAACCATCTTGGGCCATATATTATTCGCCAATAGGATGGGGTCTTCTGGTAATTGTTCACTATTGGTTCTATGTCCGAGGTGCTGAGAACCTTTGCAGGCTCAGGGAAGAGATGGTAGAATCAAAGATAAAGTAATTTCTTTCGGAAAGAACTAACCTCTCGTTGGTCTTAAAGAGCGCAAGCTCCCTCTGAAGTGCATCTCGAATTATGGGATATTCATCGGAGTTTTTAGCATCAGCTCCCATAATTGTATTCATATTACGCATTAGAATAAAATCCTTATGGCAGAGATCGGCAGGGCCATACCAGACAGACCGATAGAGTGACGGCCCATCTGCAGCATCTCCTTTTCCACCCACGTGTCCGAGCGCGCCCGCCTGGGAGAGCAGCTGCAGTAGCTTTACGCCGACGGCAAGTGTTCCGAGATCCTTCCCCCGGTGAATGTCTGCCTGCCCAAGGACGAAGCGGGGAGCAACATCTCCGAAAAGGAAAAATCGGATGTCGTGCACGACCTTCTGGTCTTCCTCGCGGAGCGGATGCTGGAGATGAACAAACAGAAGCTAACCATCGATCCGGCCCGCTGGGAGCCCATGGCGCGGGCCGAGTTCGAGGGTCGCTTCGCAAGCTCGGGCCGCTTCGAGAGAGGATCGAGAGGACTGACGAGCTGATCTACGGCTGCGCGGCTGCACGGGCTCATGGACGAGGGGATCTGGGGTGATCGGGATTGCGGATGGGGTGTAAAAGCAGACTCAAACTCCACCAAAACCTTGAATTAATAGTCTCGCAAATCCAAATCCTATCAGGTGACCCCTATTGCAATTGTTATTAATCCACTCTGATTTCATCGAGTTCGAGGCCAAGCGGCCCACCAAGATGGCAGAAGAGATCGAAGAATCGGCCAAGAAAGGCCGTCTGGAGGAAGCCCTCTGTGCCTTTATTGCTGTAGAGAAGTTCGACGAGGACGACACAGATGCTGTGGTGGCTGAAGCCAGCAAGCAGATCAGCGACGTGGCCGGCCAGGTGCATGCGGCCCGCATCATGATCTACCCCTATGCCCACTTGAGCTCTCAGCTCTCGACTCCGGCAACTGCCGTCAAAATCCTCAAAGGCATGCAGGAGGTACTCCAAGGCAACTATGAGGTCATGCGTGCCCCCTTCGGCTGGTACAAGGCATTCACCATCAGCTGCAAAGGCCATCCGCTCTCCGAGCTGTCCCGCACCATAAGGCTCGGCGAGGGCGAGGTCGTCTCTGAGGCCCTCAAGTCCGAGGCCAAGGCAGTCTCCTACTGGAAGGTGCTCGATTTAGACGGCAAACTGATTGATGTTGATAAGTTCGACTTCGAAGGCCACGTGAACCTCAAGAAGTTTGCCAACTACGAGATCTCCAAGGCCCGCGCCGTTGACCGTGTCCCGCCCCACGTGGAGCTGATGAGGCGCTTGGAACTTGTCGATTACGAGCCAGGCTCAGATCCGGGCAACATGCGCTACTACCCTAAGGGGCGATTGGTGAAGTCGCTTCTTGAGAACTACGTGCTGGACAAGGCCACAGACATGGGCGCAATGGAGGTCGAGACCCCCATCATGTACGACATGGAGCACCCCACGCTCAAAAAGTACTTGGACCGATTCCCGGCCCGTCAGTACCAGATCGAGGCTGACAAGAAGAAGCTCTTCCTGAGGTTCGCAGCATGCTTTGGCCAGTTCCTCATGGGCCACGACATGACCATCTCCTACAAGTCCATGCCCCTCAAGATGTTCGAGATTACCCGATACTCCTTCCGTCGCGAGCAGCGCGGTGAACTGGTGGGCATCCGGCGGCTGCGGGCCTTCACCATGCCAGACATGCACACCCTCACCCGCGACATGAATTCGGCTATGGAGGAGTTTCGAAAGCAGTACCAGGCCAGCATCGCAGTCCTCAATGATGTGGGTATCGACCTGGCCGACTACGAGGTGGCCATCCGCTTCACCAAGGGCTTCTACAACGAGAACCATGAGTTCATTGAAGGCCTTGTGGACATAGTCAAGAAGCCTGTGCTCATCGAGATGTGGGATGAGAGATTCTTCTACTTCGTCCTCAAGTTCGAGTTCAACTTCGTCGATACCATGGACAAGGCCAGTGCTCTTGCCACAGTGCAGATCGATGTGGAGAACGCTGAACGCTACGACATCACCTACATCGATGAGGCTGGTGAGAGACAGCGGCCGATTCTGCTGCACTGCTCCCCATCCGGAGCCATAGAGCGGGTGATGTACGCCCTCTTGGAAAAGGCGGCTCGCCTCTCTGAAAGTGGCAAGCTTCCAATGCTTGAAACCTGGCTGTCGCCAACGCAAGTCAGAGTCATACCTGTGGCAGAGAGGCACCTGGCCCAGGCCAAGGAGGTCGCCGGACAGCTTGGATTCAGAACGGACATCGACGACCGCGATGAGACTGTTGGCAAGAAAATCCGAGATGCAGGCCGCGAATGGGTTCCCTACGTTGTGGTGATCGGGGACGAGGAGATGACCTCCGGAAGCCTGACCGTAACCGTGAGGGCCGATTCTACACCGAAATCCCCTGTCAAGGTCAAGATGTCGGTGGAGGATCTGAGAAAGAGGATCTCTGAAGAGACGGTAGGCAAGCCATGGCGCAGACTGGCGCTGCCCATAAAGCTCTCGGAGCGGCCAAAGTTCATTTGATGCTCAAAGAACAGGCAGAAGGCCGCAAGCACTGAGCTATCATTCAGGTGTCGCTGCGGCCAATAAACTTTTTTTTTATGGCTCAGTCATTGGGTGGCTGTCTATCCCTGCCCCTCCCGGAACGTAAAATATCCTGCCCAGATCACTGTAGTAGTTGCCCGCCTGGCCGTTGTCCCAGCGGTTGCTCTGGCCCCGATCATAGGCATTATGGCCGTTGTCGATGAGATGATTGGAGAAGATCCGATTCCAGCCGGCTGAGAATGTGAGAAAGATGCCATATCCGTTCTCCTTCGCCGTATTGTTTTCCAGAGTATTGTTGCTGCTGTGATTGGCCAGATAGAGACCTTTGCCGTTAGATGAGACGTTATTGTACTGCAGAAGGTTGTCATTGCTGTCGAAGGATAGATAGATGCCCCGCGAATTGTCTGTAGCCATATTCTCCCGTATGATGTTCTCCCGCGATCTGTCCAGATAGATCCCAGCATCCTTATTTCTGATGGCGTTGTTCCTCTCAATCAGATTTTTGTTGCTGGATTCGGACAGTGAGATGCCGTACCAGTCGTTATTGCTGATGATATTTCCCCGAAGGGTGTTGTTCTCAGACGATCGCAGAGAGAGGGATGAGTCGCCATTGTCCATCAGATCGTTGTACTGGATGATGTTGTCCCTGGAATAGGCGAGCGCAATTCCGCAATCGCTCTCTTCATTGATGTTGTTGTCCCGGATATTATTGTATGCAATTGTGTTTGCGTTTGATGCATAAAGAAATATGCCGTTGGTGTTGTTATTGATGTCGTTTGCGGCAATCTGGTTGGCTTGTGCCCGATCGAGACGAATGCCGTCCAGGCAGCTGCTAATGGTATTGTTTTCAATAATATTATTATCTGAAATGACATAAATGCCTGTGCGCCTCGTGGTTCTGATATCAAACCCCGTTATGCTTGACCCGTCTGCGAATAGGGTTATTCCGCTGCCCGTCACCCCTGCATCGATCTGGGGCCGGCCAATGCCCTCCAGAGTTATGGGCTTGGTCACGTTCAGGCTCTCTCTGAATACCCCGCTCTGAACAGATATGGTGTCTCCCGGATTTGCCTGATTTACAGCGGCCTGGATGCTCTCTCCCGACTTGACTTCTATCACCGCCGCCTCTGCCAATGACGCAAAAATGATGACTGCCACTGCCAGCACTGCTAAATGCTTCGCTGTATGCTTCATTGCCCTTCCCAGGTACTATTATTCAGCTCCTAATCCTTAAAACTTGCCAAGGTTTACCTAAATAAAAGCCTTCCATCCTTTGTCCTGCCATCCTGGGAAGGCTTTATGACGAAAGCCCTTTAACGTACGTCCAGATGATTGAGCAGCCCATGTTTTTGCCCATGTCCATGAAGGAGGCGAAAGAGCTGGGGATAGATCAGTTCGATGTCATCCTCATCAGCGGAGATGCTTATGTCGATCATCCTTCTTTTGCCGCAGCCCTCATCGGTCGGGTGCTCTGGGATGCAGGCTACAGCGTGGGGATCATCGCCCAGCCAGACTGGAAGAAGGATGAGGACTTTCTCCGTTTGGGCCGACCCAGCCTCTTCTTCGGCATATCCTCTGGAAACGTGGACTCTATGGTCAACAACCTGACACCCAACATGAAGAGGCGAAATAGTGATGTCTACTCTGCAGGAGGCGTCCTTAAGAGACCGGACAGAGCGGCCATCGTTTACACCAACCGGGTTCATGCCCTATTTCCTGGCGTGCCCATTGTCTTAGGCGGCATCGAGGCCAGCCTGCGGCGATTTGCCCATTACGACTACTGGTCGGACTCTGTCCGGCAATCCATTCTGGCTGACGCCCCTGCTGACATGATCATCTACGGCATGGGTGAAAACCCCCTTCGAGAGGTGGCCTTGCGCATGGAGAAGGGCGAGAGGATCGAGGAGATCCGGGATGTTGCCGGAACGACTGTCAAGGAGGAGGTTGCTTCCTGGAAGAAGCGGGATGAAACGCTCCAGGACTCTAAGATCATCCCCGGCTTTTCCGAGGTCTTGGCTGACAGGAAGGCGTACGCCCAGGCCTTCGCCCTGCATTATCGTGAGCAGGATCCCTTTCACGGTCGGGCAGTGGTCCAGCTTCATCCAAAAACGGTCATCATCCAGAACCCTCCGGCCCGGCCTCTTCGCACCGCCGAGTTGGACCGCATCTACGAATTGCCTTTTTCAAGAGCTGCTCATCCATCCTACCGCGAGCCGGTGCCGGCTTTAGAGCCTGTGCGCTTCTCAATCACCAGCCACCGGGGATGCTTCGGATCCTGCTCATTTTGTGCTCTCACCCACCATCAGGGCAGGATCGTCCAGAGCAGAAGCGCAGACTCCATCCTGCGTGAGGCTGCCAGGCTCACTAGAATGAAGGGCTTCAAAGGAATCATATCCGATGTGGGCGGGCCGACTGCCAACATGTACTCCCTCTCCTGCCCGCGCTGGAAGCATGGGGCGTGCCCTGATAAGCTCTGCTCAGCAGATTGTCCGACGTTGAACAAAGATCATTCCCGTCAGGTGGCCCTCCTGCGCCGGATCCGAAGAATTCCCGGAGTAAAAAGGGTCTTCATAGGCTCCGGGATCAGGCACGACCTGATCATGGCCGACAATTCTCCTTATCTGGAGGAGCTGTGCCGATACCATGTCTCAGGCCATCTCAAGATCGCTCCTGAGCACATCTCTCGCCCGGTTACGGAATGCATGCACAAACCCCCACGCGAGGTTCTTGATGCCTTCAGGGAGCGATTTTCAGCCGCCACACGGGCAGTTGGGCGCGAGCAGTACATCCTTCCATATCTCATGTCCGGGCATCCTGGCTGCACCGTCCGGGATATGGTAGAGCTGGCCCTGTACCTGCGTGACAATGCTCTCTACACCGAGCAGGTCCAGGATTTTACTCCGACTCCAATGACAGTCTCCACGGCCATGTACCACACCGGCCTTGACCCATTCACACTGATGCCTGTACATGTGCCCAAAGGCCGGGAGAAGAGAATTCAGCGGGCCATGTTGCAGTACAGAGATCCCAGGAACTATGATCTCGTCAAAGAGGGGCTGCAGATGGCCGGGCGGCTGGACCTCATCGGCCAGGGAAGGCAGTGCCTGATCCCAGAGCATCCGGCGGGCGGATGGGGTTTGAGGACCAGGAAGCCCTGGCAAGGCGAACGAAAAGGACGTTGCGATTAATCGAGCTTTTTCACCCTTAGCCGCTCTCTGTCTTTGGCCACGATGATCACTTTCTCTCCTTTTTCCACGGTCTCCTCGGCCTCCGCGAGCCAGTACTCTCCCTGGAAGAGCACGTAGCCCTCCGGTTCCAGCCGATCTATGGCCTCTGCCATCTCGCCAACCAGCCGGCCTGACGCAGGAGGCGCAAATCGAGTGAGTGCGATCTTGTAGATGGCAAAAGCCAGGAACGCGCCCAAGATCAGCGAGGGCAGGATTATTGCTAAAGCCATGGACCTCTGGTATCCTCCAGGCACATACCACTCAGGAAAACCCGTGGGGACAAATAGGATGCTTCCCACGATCACGCAGGCGAGCCCAGCCACAGCCAGGATTCCGAATGAATGGCTGTGCAGCTCTGCCAGTATGAGGCCGAGGCCCAGAAGCAATAGAAATATCGCTCCGGTGTTCACGTTAAATCCGAGGCCAATCAGACCCAATGCCAGGGCTACGACGCCCATGGCCTCCGAGCCTATGCCTGGGCTTGAGAGGCCGAAGACCAGAGCATAAAGGCCCACAAGCATGAGCAGCCCCGCGATTGTCGGGTCCGAGAGCATCTTTAAAAGCCACAGGTTGGCAGGCATCTCGAAGTACAGTACCTCGGATGATTCAGTTTTTAGTGTGACATTCTTGGCCCTGATGCCGTTGATCTGGTGGAGAAGGTCCTCTGGTGACGCTGCAATGTACTCGATTACGCCGTATTCTTTTGCCTCTTCGGCGTTGAGGTTGAGGTTAATGAGCACGAACTGTCTCGCAGCAGTCTCATTTCGCCCCTTGGATTTTGCCTTCTCTTCGATCAGGGCAACTATTGCATTGGTGGTCTTGCTGTCATTGATGGGCTTGGTCTCGCCTGAAATAGAGAGCTGCACCGGCTGGGCCGAGCCGATGATACAGTGCGGGGCCATGGCCGCCAGGTCTGATGCTATCAGGATGAGTGTACCCGCCGACCAGGCGGCAGCTCCCTGAGGATGGACGTAGCCGATTACGGGAACCTCGGACTCCTCCATGAGCTTGAGAATCTCGTAGGTCTCAGTGAGTCCGCCTCCGGGCGTGTCCAAAAGAAGCATCAATGCAGCGGCGTCCACCCTCTTTGCCTCCTCCAGCGCCGCAGCCACGATGTCGTCGCTGGCCGGGGTGATGGGCCCCTCCAGCTCTACAGCCAGAACCGGGCCGGAGCTGTTGACAGAAAAGATAACGGCAGAGGCGAGGGGTAGCGCAGACAGCGTGAGGAGGAGACAGAGAATAAAAAAAAGATGTAGCGGCGAATGAATGTCATGCGCAGCTTTCCAATTTTTACAGGGAGAACGCCGGCACACTCTTTCCGCGGCTCTCAGATCTGACCGGCATATCTCCACGAGAAATCATCTCCTCATTCTGGCTGCCTCATCGGCCGCTTCTCTCAGAGCATCCTTTCGAGCATCTTCCTTCCTGATGGTCTCTCTCTCTGTCATCTCCCGGT
>JAJRAX010000306.1 GCA_028679775.1 Methanothrix sp.
CGTTATGCCTTCATCAGGTTCTCAGCCCATCCCGGCCCGCCTGCACGCGGCCCCGCACGCACGAGCGGGCGCGGTAGCGCGGGCGAGCACGGTTCCGGCAGGCGGCGCGCGAGAGCGCGCGAAGCTGCAAAGATAATCCTGTAGCCCGCATGCTCGCAGAGCTTGGTTCTAATGCTTAAAGGGATCAGCATTCAGCAAATTATGGTGGCTCAAAGCCATCAAACCTCATTTTCAACTCCGATATTTGAGAAGGCGTAAAAATTGCGCCTTCTTTGTACACCTGATCATGATGGTCGAAATGCAGGAATACGATGCGATCTGCAATTGTTGCATAAATTATGACAAATGGATCGACATGCACGCCGCGTAATCCTTTCAATTCATGCCTCTTTGGAGCACCAATATCAGGATTATCAATGATCTCCGAGATTTTCTCAAGAACCTGGTTCTTTAGTGCTTGGTTCTTCCTGGTCAGCTTATGAAATTTCTTATCAAATTGCCGAGTAGTAGTATAAGGGAATATCATGAAATGGTATAAAAGAATCAATCTCGGTTAAAGGCTTTTAAGGTGATCCAGCAACTCTTCTTTGCTCTTAAAGTTTTTAGTTCTGCCTGATTTGAAGTCTTCAACGCCCTCTAAAATCCCTTCAACCAAACGATCTTCTTTAGGAGCATCTATAAAAACCATATTCTTAATCCGATTATAATCACTTGCCATTACACTTACCTTGCCTTCCTTTGCTAAATAGATTTTCTTTGCTATGCCCATAATGGTTCTTCAGACTGCCGAGAGGAAATTAACCTGTCCAAAGAGATAGTCAGCGCCAAGTCCGGAATCTATCGTTTCTCGGTAGTGATTCAGAACGATCGAGATGGATACTTTGTCTTCACCCAGCAACTGCAGGGCTGTTATTCTCAGGGCGATATTTACGAGGAAGCCATTGAAAATATCTGGGACGTCGTTGTCCTGAACGTAGAGGATCGGCTGGATAGCAACGAAGACCTGCGACATGAGGGCACCGACCAGCCCGAGCTTTCCGCTTCCGGTCCTCTCGCCCGCCGGACGCCATCGCCCCGCGTGCCCCCGGCTCTGCTGCCCGATGGCCCCACACGCATGAACGGACGGCAACGACATATGGTGACGATAAACAGAAAGGCGATTATCCGAGAGATGCAACTGCGGTCAACCGCTTCGAAAAAATAGCATAATGGCATAAAGGTCAGATGATGGAGACTGCACTGTCTAAGAATGGTGTGCCAATCCGATTGCCCGATGAGCGATGTGTACATTTAACGGAGGGTCACTCTGAGATGGCTGGATACTATTCAGAGGTTCTGGAGACAGTGGAGGATCCTGATGCAGTTTATGAAGGCAACTTCGGAGAACTTCTGGCAGCGAAGGAGATCCAAACTGATAAATAAATAGTAGTAGTCTACAAGGAAGTAAGTGGAAAGGATGGTTTTGTGATCACCGCTTTCCTGAGCAGCCGAAAAAAGCAGCTAGAGAGGAGAACAAAGGTATGGCAGCGGCAGAAATAGACAGCGTTGAAAAGATTGCGGCACTGGTACCTCATCTTTTGGATATACCCCAAAAGAATATCTGGATAAATTATGATGAGCTGGCCGATGTCCTTTATGTTAACTTTAAGAAGCCCAGTCATGCCGATGATTCGGATATGACCGATGATGACGTTATAATCAGGTATGAGAAGGGCCAGGTTGTGGGAATGACCTTCCTCAATGCCAGCAAGAGGCAAAAGCCACAGAGCTAACATTCATTGACGTTATGCCTTCATCAGGTTCTCAGCCCATCCCGGCCCGCCTGCACGCGGCCCCGCACGCACGAGCGGGCGCGGTAGCGCGGGCGAGCACGGTTCCGGCAGGCGGCGCGCGGGGAATGCTAAACGAACCAACGAGAGATGCGAATGCATAAATCCTCAGCACCTAAACGCGAAATAGAACAAAGAACGTCGCGCCGTATTTTCCTAACAGCTGGTGGTTGTTAAGGTCTCCAGATCTTGAGCCATTCCACACTGCTAAAATCTCTGTCATTTGATGCAATTGTGCCCAAACCTTCCTGTTTCATAATTGCCAGATGAAGAGCGTCATTGGATAAGAGCCCATATTTCTTGGAAAATATTAGTGCCATATTAAAAATAATTCCATCGATTCCAACTACCATCATATGATTGATCTGCTTTATCTTTTCGATAGCGTCCCATGCTTTGATCGATTCCTTTACTAATCCAGGGTCTTTCTTCAGGCACTCCGAAACGGATTTGGGACTTATGCATTCTCTTTCTACAATTTCAGCTATTAGTGACCTATGAAAAACTTCATTGCACACAAGAACTGAAGTAATAGCATTATATTCGCCATCATTTATCGATTCGAGAAGCCACTTGGATGAATTGCCATACTTCCAATGGCCGGAAACTGCATAAAGCAGAACATTCGCATCTACAAAAATAGTCGTGCCTGGTTCGATATAACTGGACATCAAATTGGCTCCAAATCAGGACTCTCTATGATTTCATCGAGCCATTGTTTATTCTGGATCTTAATGATGCCATAAAGTTGATCGATTGGATTTTTCTTTACCTCGATCTCAACCAAGTCACCATCCTTTAAATCGAGCTTTTCCAATGGCCTTAGAACGCTGTTCTCATAGATTGCTTTCACGAGCATAAAACCACCATCATGGTTTTGTCATCTAACATTAAAAGCCTGCCTATTTTTGGTTTTTCAAACATTAGGCGAGCCCTTGAGAGCACACAAACGCATGCGTGAGTGCTTACCACTCCCCACGAGTCACCCTGAGCATGAGACCGCGAATCCTTGAGCCTGTCCTTCACCCATCCTGAACCGCCTTGGCTTTCTACTCCTGGCTCTCCTGCCCGCCTGCGTGCATGCCCACATGTGCACTGGAAGGCGCGGTAGCGCGGGCGGCCTGGGGGGCGGCGCGCGAGAATGCGAGTTTCTTATATCTCAATTTTGTTTCTTTCAGATACATATTTAATGAGCACTGCATAAGTGCTAATTCCATGACGCCTGAAGAGGAAGCGCGTCAGAAGATTGATGAACTTCTGATGCAGGCAGGATGGAAGATTCAGGACTTTCATGATCTGGACCTCGGAGCAGCTACGGGCGTCGTGGTTCGTGAATTTCCTCTCGAATCAGGCTTTGCGGATTATCTTCTCTTCATTGATCGTGTGGCAGTGGGAGCCATTGAGGCAAAGCCTGAAGGCACCACCTTGAGCGGTGTGGAGGAGCAGACAGGCGGCTATCTTTTAGGTCTTCTGGAAGAGATTCCCCACGCAAGCAATCCGCTTCCTTTCGGATACGAGAGCACAGGCACTGAGACATTTTTTGTTGATCTGAGAGACCCGCATCCACGCTCCCGCAGAGTGTTTGCCTTTCACAAACCACAAACCCTAAAGGACTGGATGAATCAGGGAGAAACACTGAGAGCAAGGCTCAAGGAGTTGCCAGCTCTGGCGGCAGGAAACCTGAGAGATTGCCAGTCGGAGGCCATAAACAACCTGGAGCATTCTTTTGCACAGGCCAAGCCAAGAGCCCTCATCCAGATGGCGACCGGAAGCGGAAAGACCTTCGCAGCGGTGAGCTTCATCTACCGGCTGATCAAATTCGGCAATGCCAGGCGGGTGCTTTTCCTGGTGGACAGAAGAACGCTAGGTGAGCAGGCACTCACTGAGTTCAAGCAGTACGTCACTCCTGACGATGGCCGAAAATTTACCGAGCTTTACAATGTGCAGCATCTTGCCTCCAACACCCTGGACCCGGTGAGCCGGGTTTGTATTACCACTATTCAGAGGCTGTACTCCATGCTCAAGGGCGATGCCGAGCTTGATACGGAGATCGAGGAGCAGTCGCTCTTCGATGTGACGCCCATCGAGGGGCAGCAGTTGGATATCACATATAATCCAGAAGTCCCTGTAGAGACCTTTGATTTTGTGATTACTGATGAGTGTCACCGATCCATCTACAACCTCTGGCGACAGGTGCTGGAGTACTTCGACGCCTTTCTGGTGGGAATGACGGCCACGCCCTCCAAACAGACTCTTGGCTTCTTCAATCAGAATCTTGTCATGGAGTACAATCACGAGAGAGCTGTGGCCGACGGCGTAAACGTGGGCTACGAGGTTTACAGGATCAAGACAGAGATCTCTGAGCGAGGCAGCAAGGTCGAGGCGGGCTACTACATCGATATCCGGGACAAGCTGACAAGAGAAAAGCGCTGGGAGATGCTCGACGAAGACCTGGAGTACACTGCCCGGCAGCTTGACAGGAATGTGGTGGCCACCGACCAAATAAGAACGGTCATCAGGACCTTCAAAGAGAAGCTGCCGGAGATCTTTCCTGAAAGAGTTGTTGTACCCAAGACGCTCATCTTTGCCAAAGATGATTCTCATGCCGAGGATATCGTCAGGATCGTTCGAGAGGAGTTCAACAAAGGGAACGATTTCTGCAAAAAAATAACCTACAGAACTCAAGAGAAGTCGAGCACGCTGATAGCTAATTTTCGCAATTCACCAAATCCGAGGATTGCAGTCACTGTGGACATGATATCCACGGGCACAGATATCAAGCCTCTGGAGTGCCTGATCTTCATGAGGGATGTCAAGTCCCAGGTCTACTTCGAGCAGATGAAGGGACGTGGGACGAGGACAATTTCGCCCACTGATTTGGAATCTGTGACGCCGGGTGCTCGCTACAAGACCCATTTTGTGATTGTGGATGCCGTGGGAGTATGCGAGAGGGACAAGACCGATACCAGACCACTGGAACAAAAGAAGAGCGTGTCCTTTGAGAAGCTGGTGAAGTCGGTGGCTCTGGGTGTCCGCAGCGACAAGACCCTCACAACGCTGGCGGGCAGGCTGGCCAGGTTGGATCGGGAGCTTTCCGAGAAGGATCGATCGGATCTCAAGAAAGCATCTGGAGATAGACCGCTGAAGCAGATCATGAACGACCTTCTTGATGCCGTAGATCTCGACAAGCATCAGGCAAAGGCCAAAGAGACCTTTCAGACTGAGACTCCAAGTGAGGACCAGGTCAAGTCGGCTGCCAAGGATCTTGCCAGGGCAGCGTGTCTACCTTTTGACAATCCAAAGTTCAGAAATGCCTTGATTGACATCAAGAAGAGAAATGAGCAGATCATCGATGAGCTATCCAAAGACGTGGTGCTTTTTGCGGGAGGCGACGCCGGGGCGACTGAAAGGGCCCACAGGATCACGGATAGCTTTAGGAATTTCATCGAGGAGAATAAAGACGAGCTGACGGCGCTGCAGATCATCTACGGCAAGCCTTATGGAAAGCGTCGCCTTACTTACCAGGAGATCAAGCAACTGGCAGAGGCCATCGAAAAGCCGCCCTACCACCTCACGCCCGACCTGGTCTGGCGGGCCTACGAGTACCTTGAGAAGTCGAAAGTAAAAGGGGCAGGACCGCAAAAGCTGCTCACCAATATCATATCTCTGGTGCGCTTTGCCCTGGGAGAGAGTCCGTTCCTTCAGCCATTCGCGCAAACGGTAGACGAGCGCTTTTCTGCCTGGCTGGCTGAGCAGGAGCGGACGGGGCAGAAGTTCACGCCTGAGCAGGTGGAGTGGCTGGAGATGCTCAAAGAGCACATCGCCACCAGCCTGCAAATTGAGATGGACGACCTGGAGCTGGCGCCCTTTTATGAGCGGGGTGGGCCTGTGAAGGCTTACAAGCTCTTCGGGCCGGGGCTTGGCGGGATCTTGGAGGAGCTGAATCAGGCGCTGGCGGGATGAAATCGCTTGAGAAAAGATGAAATGGTGAGAAGATAATACATATGATTCAGAAGATGCAAGAAGAGCTTGGTAGTGAGACAGAGTCAACTACCCGCCAATGAATTGGCAGGCTTGTAGCTGCGCAAAAAGTTGCGCTACGATGGGCCGGTTGACATCAGGCTTGCAAGACCCTAAAATGTTTCCATGTGGCGGCCTTCACCAGATCATAGCCTCAATTCGGCAAAAGAAGTGTGCTGCGAAATCCAAAGATAGCGGGCATGCTGCACCGGGCGGATTACATCGAAAAGATGGGCACGGGGGTCGGGAAGATGCAGCGGCCCATGAGCGAGGCGGGGCTGGCGCCGCTGGAGTTCACCTTCACGAGCTTCTTCACGGTTATGTTCAGGAAGCCCGCTGCGGTGAATAGTGAAAATACTGGCGAATTAAA
>JAJRAX010000307.1 GCA_028679775.1 Methanothrix sp.
AGGAAAATAGGCCGTAGTAGGCTAAAGCCGCGGCCAAGAGCGATGCATCATCTTTGAGCCACTCAGAGATGGCTTGCTTGAAGAATGCAATTACCTGGTCGGATCTCAATGACAAAGCAATCCTATCCGGTTGTATAAAAAGGATTTAAAGAGGCTTACGGTGCCCCCTTTAAATCTTCTCTCTGGGTGATGTTCTTGATCTCCTGCTTGAGGTCTTCCGGCAGGCCTTTGATCTCGACATCCAAAAATCCGCGCACAATTACGCTTGTAGCCTCTTCCGAGTTCAAACCACGGGACATGAGGTACTCCAGCTCCTCTTCAGAGATTCGGCCCACCGCCGCTTCGTGAGACATATCCAGATCCCGGCTCTGGCCGTCCAGCTCCGGTATGGAGTAGATCCTGCCCTTGTCAGAGAGCAGTAGTCCGACGCACTCCAGATGTGCCCGGGCGCCTGGCACCCTGCCGGTCATTCTGCCGCGAGCTATGACCTCGCCACCCACAGAAACTACGCGGGAGATGGACTCAGCAGAAGTCTCGGCTGCATTGAGATTGACATTGCTTCCCACGTCGATGTTGCCCATGGTTGAGTAGATAACGGTGTTGAAGCTGGCCACAGCACCCCTGCCCGCCAGGGTAGCCGTCGGGAAGGTCTGAAGGGTCTTGACCGGCTTTAAGAGGATGTAGTTGTTGGAAAGAGAGCCGCCTTCGGCTATGGTGATTCCTGTTCTTGGCCGCACTTCAACCTCTTTGCCCCAGCTATGCACCATTGTGAAGCTCACGCGAGCATCCTTCTGGATGAAAAACTCGGATACGCCGATGTGTAGCCCCCTCTGCACATGCGCGGGTGTTGTGCAGCCGGTGATGACATGCAGCTCGGAGCCCTCCTCGGCGATGATGACATTGTGCACCCGCTGGTTGAGATCGGTCGATCCCAGATAAAGACAGCTTTTTACCGGGAACACGGTCTTCATGCCCTTCTTGGCGCGGATGAAGTAGCCTGCCGGAGGAGCAGAAGCCACATCCGCGGTGTACTTGTCTGCATCCGGCGCCACCAGCTTCCACCAGTAGTCCTGCAAGAAGTCGTACTTTTCGAGAGCTGAGGCCATATCCATGATCTCAACGCCCTCGTAGAGGGACTTGGCCACGACAGGTGTCTGGTCCATCTGCACGTAGGCTCCTGAGGACTCGGAATCCAGTTTCACTCCCACATCAAGGGCCGCTTTCCTGACTACGCTAGGCAGATCCTCGGCATCGGCCACGATCTCTTGGGGTTTGGCCTCGGATTCGTAGCTCTCCAGGTCCACATCTGTGCCGTACACGGCCTTCTTCTTCCGTGCCGCTTTGGCTTTATCTTCTATACCGGACACGTGCTGCATCCTGCACACCCCTCATATCCGCTTCTCTTGATCTGCTCCAATATTTCGCCCGGATTGCCGCTGCAAACGATCGCTCCGCCAAGCATTACGTGGGCTCGGTCTGCCTTCATGTAATCCAGGATGTGGCCGAAGTGTGTGATGATCACCCCAGACTTGGTTCTGCTGCTGGGCCGCTGGTCCTTTTGGGTGAGGGAGTTTATGGCCTCACCTATGAGTTTGATGTTCTCCAGATCCACTCCTGAGTCGGGCTCATCCAGCATGACGAAATCCGGCTGCTGAGCCAAGAGCTGGACCATCTCGGAGCGCTTTACCTCGCCACCGGAAAAGCCACGGTTGACATCCCTCTCGGCAAATGCCTCGAAGTCCATCTTCTTTAGGATAGCCGTTGCATCGGCCTTGGGATTGATGATCTTGATGAGATCCTTAAGGCGCAGCCCCCGGATAGCCGGAGGGCGCTGAAAGGCCATGCCTATTCCCAGACGTGCTCGCTCGTCCATGGACATGTGGGTTATATCCTTCCCTTTGAACATTATTCGTCCAGCGTCAACTGTATAGCGAGGAATTCCGGCGATGACATTCAATAGCGTGGTCTTGCCCGTGCCATTGGGTCCGAATAAGGCATGGGTCTCGCCCCGATTGATCCTTAGGTTGAAGTTTTTTAAAACCTGTTTACTGCCGATGCTGACCGACAGATCTTCAATCTCCAGCAGCCACATCACCTCCAATTGTCTGTATTTCTGCGCTTAGGAAATATAATATCTTTTGCAGCATGCTCATTGATCTTTGCAGAAGCCAGCCTTTCAAATTTTGCCTTTTCAGATCAAAACTCCAACAGGCTCCTCTGCGCAGGCCTCACCAGGATCTGCGCTTCCCCGCGCCACCTCTCTGCAGGAGTCTTAATCCTTCGCTCGATTTCAGTCATTGCCTCCGCAAGGCTCGAGTAACGCACAGGCTGAGACCTCATGGCGGCCCTCGCCACCTCTCGCACCACCCAAACGCCGAGAGGTGCCCAGTAAGCTTCCGAGATCTCCCGCACAGCCAGCACCGCAGCCTGGCGACCTTTGCCTGCGAGGTGCTCTAAAACTGCTAGCCTTGCAGCATAGTAGCCGCCTGCGAGAGAGCTGTACTCCTTTTTAGCTGTTGCTTCCTCTCGATCCCAACCGATGAAGCCCTCCTCAGCCCACACAGAGCGGGCCATCCAGATCTCCACCAGCTCGAAGCTGAATGGGCGAGGGAGGAGAAGGATCTCGAAATGGTTTCCCAGAGCCTGGCCGGTGTAGAGATAGTAGTCGTTCACCAGCGGTTGGTCTAAGACGCTCTCCTTGAGATGTTTTCCAACCATGTCGTCCGAGGCTGTGATCGACCAACGAGTCGGAACCAGCTTTCTCTTTTTGCCCAATAGTCCGAGGCTCAGCATGCGAGAGATGTGATCTGTTCCGATGCCGCAAGCATACAGCTCGCCCGCCGCAACTGCTGCACTCGCGCCTTTGTCCTCAGCAATCTGGTCCACCTTCCGGGGAATCGCGGGATTGCCCGTGATCTGCATCTTTTCAAGCTCTCCTGATGGCCCGGATGGAGAGAGGACGCTATCAAAGGACATCCTGCTCTTGGGAGGCTTGATAAAGGAAACCTCGGCCCTCACGGGAGCCACTGATAGAGCGATTTCCTGCATGGATGCCAGAAGTCCTCCTGGGGATTCTGCCTCTTTTACTACGATCTTCGTTTCGGAGCGAACCAGAGATGAGCGCGCCATTATGATCTCGCCGATGTCCATTCCGAGGCCCGGCTGTTCAGGGCTCTCGCCTGCTGGAAGCATGGGGCCGGCGCTGACCCGTGGATATCCATGTCTGCCCACGAATACCTCCGGTGGGGACATGCCCTCAATCCTCCGGCCAAGCCTGGGCAGGGCAACGATCTCCTCCAGCCGGCGAAGTATTGGGCAGACAGGGCGACCACACAACCCCCGGCCCTTGCAGGTGATGCAGTTCATCATATTCAAAGCAGCAAGGCCCTTATAGGATATATCACTATTATCCCCTCGATGACAGACAGGTTGATCCCGGCCATAGCTCAGGATGCCAAGACTGGCGAGGTGCTCATGCTTGCCTACATGAACGACGAGGCACTGGCCAAGACTCGCGAGACTGGCAAGGCCCATTACTGGTCCCGCTCGCGAAAGAAACTCTGGCTGAAGGGAGAGTCCTCCGGGCACTTCCAGAGAGTTTTAGAGATCAGAATAGACTGCGACGAGGACTCAATTCTTCTTCTGATCGAGCAGGAGGGAGGAGCCTGCCATACCGGCTACAGGTCCTGTTTCTATCGGACTATTGACGGCAGGATTGTGGGGGAGAAGGTCTTCGACCCCAAGGACGTCTACTGATGGCGAGAGATCGGACAGGAGATCCGGCAGGTGAAGAGGCAAAAGAGGCAATCTCAGAAAAGAGAGACACGTGCAACTCCTACCCGCTTTACAGCAGTCCTCTGCTCCAGGCCATGGCCAGGGTCGAGAAGGGACGGGTGAAGATAGATACATCCGGTCCGCTCTCAAGCCTGCCGCTCATTCGCTCAGCCTTGCAGATGTTTGACGGACAGCTTCCGGCACTGGCTGATGAAGAGCGACTCTGCCTGTCTACCTGGATTCCGCCCGTCCCGAGTCGTGCCTTTTCGAGGCTCGCGGACAGTCGCGTCCGAAGTCTGTTGGGATGGCGCACCCCGAACCAGGTCACGATCTCGATCACGGAGGAGTGTCCCAACCGATGCGCCCATTGCGCTCTGCCAAACTCAGGAAACAGGCTGCGATTGACTGCCGAGACAGTCAAAGACATCATCGGCCAGGTTTTGGATATGGGCACAACGCTTATAATATTCGACGGAGGAGAGCCTGCGCTCTACAGAGAGCTGCCTGAGCTGGTGGCAGACGTGGGCGATCGGGCCATATCCACCCTCTTCACCTCCGGGGCTGGCTTCACAGCGTCGCTCGCGGCACGGCTGAAGGAGGCGGGGCTTTATGCAGTCAACGTGAGCCTGGACAGCCCAATCGAAGAGGAGCACGATCTCATGCGCGGGCGAGAGGGGGTCTTCTCTGAGGCGATGGAGGCCGTGCGCTTCGCTCTACAGGCCGGACTTCTGGTGGACCTCTATGTCGTCTTACGCCGGGAGAACATGATTCACTTTGAAAGGTTTCACGATCTGGCCCGGCGCATAGGAGCACACGAGCTGACTCTATTCGAAGTGGTCTCCACTGGTCGATGGTCGGATCGCCGCAATATCGCCCTCACGCCAGACGATCATGCCCGTCTGGATGAGTTTGTGCGAAATGCGAGAGAGCCCAAGATATTTTCAGTGCCGGAGGCCTACCGACGATTTGGCTGCTTTGCCGCCACCAGTTGGATGCATGTGACACCCGCGGGAGAGGTGTATCCCTGCTCCTGCTATCCGGAGTCGTGGGGAAGCATATTCGAGGAGCCCGTTCGAAAAATCTGGAGGCGCATGGGTGCTTTTCCCTATAAAAAGAGCAAAGTATGTCCTATGCGAAAATAATGCGTTTTTATTTTCGGTTTGATCGAGATTGCTCATTTATGCGGTGCCAAAAAACTCGTTAGAATCAAGATAGATTTATTGGCTACTCTTCGATCAATAAATCTATATAGGACATTAATCATGAACAATACCGATCGAATTATGGATTTAACACCTGTTCAAAGAGATATACTAACTGCATTGATCAACATTCATCGTGTTGAAGGGCGAGCTGTAAAGGGCGAGGAGATAGCCGAGCTGATAGACCGAAATCCCGGCACCATTCGAAACCAGATGCAATCATTAAAGGCCCTCAATCTGGTGGAGGGCGTTCCCGGCCCAAAGGGTGGGTACAGGGCCACGGGCGCGGCCTACGAGGCGCTCAACATCGAGGCCGTTGGTGATGTGGTGACTGTGCCGGTAGTCAGGAATGGCGTTGTGATGGAAGGCACCACCGCGAGCGAGATCATATTCAACAAGGTCATGCATTCCCAGCTTTGCGATGGAGTTGTGCGCATCATCGGCAATATTCGGGACTTCAATGTGGGTGACAGCATCGAGGTTGGGCCAACGCCTGTGAACAAGCTCTACATCCGGGGCAAGGTTACGGGAAGGGACGACACCATGAGCCGGCTCATCTTCCACATCGAGGAGATGATATCGGTCCCCAAGGTGCCGGTAAAAGGAATTGCACGGCGCGCTGTGAGAATTCCTGCCAATGCATCGCTGCAAGAGGCATCGCGCATTCTGTTGCACAACGGCGTGTCCGAGGCCCTGGTGGACGACAGCTCACCTGGATTGATCAATCTGGCAGACATCGCCCGTGCTGTAGCTGACGGCAGGACGAATCAGGAAGCGAGGGAGATCATGAACCGCGGATTTTTGACCATCGATTCTGAGGAGCCAATCTACGAGGCCATCAAGATGCTGGGCCGCACAGGAGCCGGACAGCTTGTTGTGTCCGAGCAGGGGGCCGTGTGGGGGATCATCACCCCCATAGATCTAGTGAAGTCCCTCACTCCGGTCTGATCTCAGTTCCAGTGTGCCCGCCGAGGGCACCTTTTCTCAAATTCTCTATTTTGCTGCCCAAAACGATCGACGTGGGAATCGAGCTTCGCTCCATGATCTTGGCTGCCAGCGGGTCTACGGGCGAACGGGAGCCGGCCTTCATCTCAGTCTGTGCGGCCATCTGGGCCAGCGCCTGGTGGGTCATGTGAGCAATCTTCTTCGCAGCCGGGTCCTTCTCGGGGTCGGCGGTGTAGACGCCGTCCACAGAGGTGGCGACGATCAGCTTGTCTGCGTGCACGTACTCGGCGAGAAGGGCTGAGACCGCGTCGGTCGTTTGGCCTGGAGCAACCCCGCCCATGACGACGATCCTGCCCTTCTGCGCAAGCCGTGCCGCGTCGGCGTAGCCCTCAGGAATCTCCTGGGGCGCGGC
>JAJRAX010000039.1 GCA_028679775.1 Methanothrix sp.
ATCTCTGTCCATGACCAGCCCACATTTCGGGCCGTTATGAATTCTTTCCGAGAGATCATATGGAACAATGGAACCACAACCAGAGCACATCTGAGATGTATAGGCAGGATTGACCAGAACAAACAATCGACCGGCACTTTCAGCCTTGTACGATAGATATGTCCTGAATCGATTCCAGCTTGCATCCAGCACGCTCTTGGCCATCCAAGGTTTATTCTCGATCAGATTTTTTGAGAAACCATCTTCCATGCAAATGGTGCCGTAATCATTGACTATCTGATGACTGAGTTGATGGGCAAAGTTATCCCGAAGATTTCCGAGATGTTCATAGATATGGCTGACTTTCTTGGCAGCTTTCCGGCGTTCCGGGGATTTGTGAGGGAGATTATCTTTCTTACTCTGTTCTCTAGAAAGCCTTTCTTCGCAGGCAGCTAGGTATCTTTGATTCTCTATGAAAATCCCATCTGAGAACACTGCGAAATTGGATATTCCAACGCCTATGCCTACAGCTTTAACGGAATTTGCAGCGGCGTTCTTTGGAGCATCTTCTACCAGAAATGAGACATACCATTTCTTTGTTGCAGATCTCCGAATGGTCAGCCTCTTAATGGTTCCTTCAACTTTGCGATGCAACCAAACCTTAAGATCGCCGATCTTCGAGAGATGCAAGATACCATCTGAGAATGTAAAACCGCTTTGAGGATACGTTAAGCTGTCATACCAGTTTTTGCCCTTGAACCTTGGATAACCAGATTCTTCTCCGGCCTTGACCCTTCGGAAAAACGCTTTGAAGGCTAGATCTACTCGTTGAACGGCTTCTTGGAGAACCTGTGAATAGACTTCTGACAGATCTGGTTTGGATTCTTTCCAGATAGGCAGCATCTTCTTGGATTCGAAGTAGCTTATGGAACGATCTTCATTCTCCAAAGCATTCTTTCTTAATGCAAGTGTTTCATTATAGACCCACCTACACAGATCAAGTTGCCTATTCAATATTGCAACTTGCGACTTTGTGGGCTTCAATCTATAACGAAACACTTTAGGCATTATTAGTTAATAGGCATTATTGCCTAATATAGTTGTTGGTCTATAGGTACAGGCTGTATCCCGTCAATGAATTGGCGGGGATTAGCCCTGATTCCGTCCTAACTCGCCTGGATCTTCGACGCAGATCTAATATATTTGCATCACACATCAACCCATCTGAGATGAAGCCAATAGCGATAATAATCATGGACGGCTTCGGCATCAGCCCTATCGAAGAAGGCAATGCCATCGCCAAGGCAAAGAAGCCCAACCTGGACAGATTCTGGAAGAATTATCCTACCACCACTCTCTCCGCCTCAGGCCTCGCCGTCGGCCTGCCTCGCGGCCAGATGGGCAACTCTGAGGTTGGGCATCTCAACATCGGTGGCGGCAGGATAGTCTACCAGGACTATACAAGAATCAGCCTGGCAGTTGAAGATGGCACACTCGCTAAAAACCAGGTCCTCATTCAGGCCATGCAAGCGGCAAAAGGCACAAGGCTGCACCTGATGGGTCTCCTGTCCGACGGCGGAGTGCACAGCCACATCACCCATCTTTTTGCTCTCCTGGAGATGGCAGCCAGGTTGGGCCTGGAAGAGGTCTATGTCCACGCCATACTGGATGGACGGGACGTCCCGCCAAGAAGCGCTCTCGCCTACTTTTCGGAGCTGGAGGAGAAGATCAGAGAGATCGGCGTTGGCCGGGTGGCAACGATCTCGGGTCGCTACTACACGATGGACCGGGATCGACGCTGGGAGAGGGTTGAGAAGTCCTACCGCTGCTTGACAGAAGGCCAGGGCCTCTCTGCCGAGACCGCTCGCGAGGCTGTGGAGAACGGATACAATCGAGGCGAGAACGATGAATTTCTCCAGCCCACTGTTGTGGATAGAACAGGACTCATCCAGGAGGACGACAGCATCATATTCTTCAACTTCCGTCCAGACAGAGCCCGGGAGATCACCAGGACCTTTGTTGACAGGAGCTTCTCGGAATTTGCTATAAAACCGATAAACGTCCACTACACCTGTATGACCCAGTACGATGCCTCTTTAGGTGTGCCCATCGCCTTTCCGGCCCAGAACCTGGACGACACATTGGGCGAGGTTATAAGCCGGGCCGGCCTGCAACAGCTTCGCATAGCTGAGACCGAGAAGTATGCCCATGTCACCTACTTCTTCAACGGCGGAAAGGAGACGCCGAACCCCGGAGAGGACCGCTGTCTCATCGCCTCCCCAAAGGTTGCCACATACGACCTTCAGCCGGAGATGAGCGCTATTTTGGTCCGGGATGAAGTGATCGCCCGCATTAACTCAGAAAAATATGATCTGATCGTCCTCAACTTCGCTAACCCTGATATGGTGGGCCACACAGGAATATTCGATGCGGCAGTCAAGGCCGTGGAGACCGTCGACGGCTGCGTGGGAGCGGTAGTCGATGCGATCTTAGAGAAGGGCGGTGCCGTGCTTCTCACAGCCGACCATGGAAACGCCGAGAAGATGAGAGATGAGACCACCGGCCAGCCCCACACAGCTCACACCACCAATCCCGTGCCGTTCTCTCTCATAATAGACGGCGGAGATGGATGCAATGGCGACAAGAAGTACAGACTGCGTGAGGACGGAATTTTGGCGGACATTGCCCCCACGGTGTTGCAGCTCTTGCATATCAATCAGCCCCATGCGATGACCGGAAAAAGTCTCATCAGATACTGCAATGCGTAAAAGAATAGCCCTCTATCGCAAATACCTGGAAACGACCAACGCCCAAGAGATAGCCCGGCGTCTCTTCGTCATGAACGCCTTCGATGGTGCTCTCACCATCATGGGCGTGGTCATCGGGGCACACTTCTCAGGAGTCTCCGACCCACATATCATCATCACCGCAGGCATTGCCGGCAGCCTGGCTATGGGAATCTCCGGCATCAGTGGTGCCTTTCTCGCCGAGCGGGCCGAAAGAAAAAGGGATCTAAGAAAGCTGGAGACGGCCATGCTCAAGAATCTGGACGATACCCACTACGCAAGGGCCACAGAGTTCGCGTCCGTCATTGTCGCAATTGTGGATGGCATAAGCCCAGCATTGAGCGCCGCCATTCTGGTCATGCCATATTTTTTTGTGCCGGATATCAGCATGTACTGGGCTTTTTATGGTTCACTTGTCCTGAGCCTGGTTGTTTTGTTCACCCTGGGCGTCTTTTTAGCCAGGATCAGCGACGAGAAGCCGATTGTCTCCGGCATCCAGATGATAATGGTCGGCATTACAACTATCATCATCGTCAGCCTGGTGGCGCAATAGCCCTGCTGCCCAATGCCTTTTTGTTTTGCTGCGGTTTTCCGGCTCGTCGGATCTCAAAAGCATTTAATAGGCCTCATGGCTCTATAAGTATTCATGCCAGAAGAAATCCTCCAGCCAGATAAAGAGTATCTATTGGATCTATTAAGAAAAATCATCAGCTTTCCGACAGTTGCCCCACCGGGCAGCAATTATGTGGAGATTGTGGACTGGTTGATTCCGCTCTTTAAAGAGATGGGCTTTGCCACCCAGAAGATCGTCATGCCCCAAGAGGTCTTTGCCGCTCGATGCTCTGACAGCAGGCTTGTGGGCGACCGCATCAATCTGCGAGCCGATCTCGATGTGGGCGCAAAAAAGACACTGGTAATCTATGCCCATCTGGATGTAGTGCCGGCGGAGGGGGCCTGGGATTCTGATCCCTTCCAGGTTGTGCAGAAGAGCGGACGGGTCTATGGTCGAGGCGTCTCCGACTGCAAAGGATCGATCGCAGCCCTCATTGCCACACTAAAGGCGCTCATGGAAAAGGGCCGGCCCAAGTACAACCTCTCTGTTCTCCTGACAACAGACGAGGAGGTAGGCGGATACTCAGGACTGTGCTATCTCACAGATCTGGGGCAGGTTAAAGGAGACCTGATGCTCTGCATGGACGGCTTTTGCGATGATGTGGTCATAGGCAGCAATGGCATAATAACCTGGGATGTGGTGGTGCACGGCAGGTCGTCGCACAGCGGCTCAAGCTTCCTTGGCATTAATGCCGTGGAGAGATCTATTCCCGTCATGGAGGCTCTCATGACCCTTAAGAAGGTGGTTCAGGACAGGAGATCTCACCTTCCAGCCAGCACAGCTCTGGAGGCGATGGGCAAGAAGAATGTCATGCCCATACTGAATATTACTATGATCAATGGCGGCATCAAGGAGAACATAGTGCCGGACAGGTGCACCCTGCGAGGCGATCGGCGGGTTATACCTGAGGAGAGCATGGATGATGCGATGGCAGAGATTGAGAGGACTCTCAAGCCTTTGGATGTAGAATACGATCTGAAGTTCTATCCCGGCTATCCGCCAATGATGGTCAATCCGGATCATGCCTGGGTCGCTGAGGTCAGAGACGCTGTGCAGAAGGGCATGGGATTCTATCCCCGTCTCTCAGGAGCGCAGGGCAGCCTTGATCAGGCCTATGCTACAGAGAAGACCGGCATTCCGACTTGCGTCTTCGGAGTGGGGCGGCAGATGGAGGCCAACATCCACGGCTTGAACGAAAACGTCCGGGTGTCCGATCTGATGGGATTTGCACAGTTCTTGATAGAGCTTCTTCGGGCCTGAAAGATGAAGGTAATTTCAGTAGTTGGGACAAAAAAAACCGGCAAGACCACTCTGGTCTGTGCGCTTGTAGCGGCTCTGGCCAAATATGGTCGGGTGGGCACCATCAAGAACATGGTCTCTCATTCAGTGGACCAGGGCGATACCAAGCGCCACTTCGATGCAGGAGCGGATATGGTTGTGGGTCTCGGAGAGGCGCGGCTGATAGTTAAACGAGAGCGAGGCGATCTCGATTCCGCACTGGCCGAGCTTGAGGCTGAGGGGATGGACTACGTTGTAGTCGAGGGCTTCAAGCACAGCAGTCTTGCAAAGATCTCGATGGCTGACATAGATGTCGCAAATGTTGTGAGGAGGGTGAATCTGGCGGACATCACTTCAGCGCTGGTGGAGGAGCTGGCGCAGATGGTGCGGGGGATGAAGGAGTACGGAGCATCGAATGAATGACGTTTGCCTTACTGCTTTTCTATAACTGCAAAGGCAAATAGAAGATGGATCAATGACCTTCCGGACATTATACCAAATCAAACTTACATATCCCCAAATCTCGGCCAGACTTATCTCAAGAAGCTGGCTGAGGTGCCTTACATCATCAGAATTACCCCTAAATTGAATGCACCGCAGCTCAATCCAACGGAAAAGTTCAACAATGAGAAACACCATGCATCTGATCGTAGGAGATGAATCCAAATGGCTGATTGCGAATTATGTACCCGTGCTCGACCGTTGCTCTTTCCCATAAAAGCTCCAGTCCACAACCTCAGTTACCCTGAAGGCGCATACAAGGGCGTGTGCGACATCTGCCTGGAGAACCTGGAGAAGGGATGGCAGCAGTACTATGGTGCCAAGCCGGAATCCAAGAAATAATATTAAATCCTCAAACTATTTTTGTATTATCGCGCAAGGCCTGCCTTAAGTGGCCTTTGCCTTAGCTCGAAGGATTTGAGATCATGAGGATGCAAAAAGAGGAGAAGACTGCAGTTGTGCTGCTCCTCATGGCATTGGGGTCTTTAGCGATTGCTTTTTGGGCTTTTAATTCTGAGGAGAGCATTCAGGACGATAATGCATCCGCAAAGCATGACGAACAAATCTCCGTCGAGGGACTTGTAACTGAGATGAATCCCACAAAGAGCGGTGGCAATCTCATCATAGAACTCGATTCGACTCCACTGCCTGTGTTTATTCCTCGCGATTCGGGGGCAGAGGAGATTTTGAGAAGGGTGAGTTTGGGGGACCGAATTCAGGTAAACGGTGTTCTTTGGGAGTACAACGGCAATAAAGAGATTAAGCTGGAAAGAGCCGAAGATCTGGAAAGAATAGATACGGGATGACGTTTGCAGAATTGTGCAGGTCGATATGGCCGAATTAACCAAACGCTACTAAATATATTGAAATAGTATTAATATAATTTTCGTAATTTTTATATAGAGGATTAACTATTTATAGCAAAGAGATAACAGGCGGGAAATGATTATGTAAATTGAGATGTAAAAAGAGCAGTTATTATAATATCTGCCGCTTGGGTGAGGTTGGATGACATCCGATATTGATTTTAAGATAGAATTTCAGCATATTATGTCCCATACATTTCCTGGATTCTTTTCTGCAATAACCTTGTTTATGTTAATAGATGTATGGAGCCCAATGGAGCTTACATCTCTTGTGATAGGCAACATAAGCGGGTTGTTATCGTTTGTTGGACTAATTTTAATCATTGGGACAATTTTTGGAATAATTATTGATGGAATACATCATAATATAATCGAAGATCACATCTTCGATAAGCTAAATGGGTATAAAAAGACGACGTATGTCAAGTACCAATGGATGAGAAAATGCGGAGGGCTACTGCCTGCCGACAATTTTTGCAATGGTCCCGATTTATGCAGTAAATGCAAAAATATCGAAAATGTCGAAAAAGAGCCGACATATGTGGATAATTGGGAGGATATAAAGACTGATAAGGGCAGACTCAAAAGTTTTCTAATCAAGACTGGTCATATTGATGCCAGTGATGTTATACATGTTGCTCCTCCCAAGGACAATACTATCACTATATCTCACTCGGATAAAACCATTTCATTGGAGCTCAAAGACTCCAAAGTAATCTTGAAAACCGGTAGCGATATAACCGATATATTTATAGTAAAAACTGAATGTGGAAAGCAAAAGATATATCGTGATACCTGTCCGATCTTAGTGAACCAACTTACGCGTCATTACTCTTTTAAGACAATTGAAAGCAAAGTCCTGGAATTAAATAAATTCTTTGTAGATGATTCCTATAGCTATTCCGAATTTTATTCCAATACATTTCTCTCGCTAATACCATTCTCGTTGATTGTTCCATCCTTTTTATTCGAAACATTCGAGATTACATGGTTTTCGTCTGCTGCGTTTGGGCTGTTCTCGTTCCTTTTAGCATGGGTCTGCTTATATTGCAGTTATTTTAGCTACATTAACTATGCGAAAGTTGTGAATTCAGTAATGTTTGGCTATATAAATACAAAGAAAGAAAGCGAAAATATAAAAGGCAAACTCTCTGTTGACGTAACTGGAAAGTTAACGGGGGATATCAAAGGGGGCATTTAATGAGCTTATTAGACTGCTTGAGGAAATGTGTAAAAATTCCCCACATAATATTGATCCCCATATTCATTATTTCTCTGGCTATTTCGGTGTCTTTAGTTTTATTTTCCAGTCCTACATATATTATTGTAGAACCAGATGCTATCAATGAATCGTTCGCAGACACTGGTGGAGCTAGTGATGTAATTAAAACATTATCTATAAAAAATTTAGGTAATGATCGAATTGAACTTGATATTGGCGTTATGGGCAATAGAATAACCGATACCAGATCATTGGTCAGTCAATTAAGCACTGCAACACATATTATATACCATGATGTATCTAGCATAGAAAAAATCAAAGCTATTGATAAAAACAGTGCAAAGTCAATCAATACAACTATTGTTGATATCCAGAAAAATATACAATATTTGAATAGCAGTATCTCTAATTTGTCCGCTATTTTTAAGAATATCTCTATAGATATTAAAAATATAAATAATGATATAAATTCTATGGAGAATGAAACGAACCTTCTAAATGAGACGACCGATAGTCATAATAAGACGTCTATATTAAACTTAATCAACGATTCAAAGGTCCAACTGGCTTCAATAAACGCAGATATAACCCAATATGGGGCTATATTTGTTTCGTTAAGTCATAGTCCTAAGATCAAAAGCGGCGAAACGGAATTTGTTTTAGTAGAAATCGATCCATCTTTGGCCACCACAAATGGCGAATACAAAGGAGCCATAATCATCGAAGCCGATAATAAAAAGCTCCACAAAGTAGTTCCAATTTCCTTTAAAATTAAAGGGACTACAATTGGCTCCGCAGAGATAAAATCCAACGATAGTAAGTCAATTGCCACCAATAATACAACTCTCAATTTAACCGGATCTCTCGCGAGCTAAATATTTTTTGCAGAACACTCGGCCGACTCTGACGGCAAGTCTTTAATTGCTTTGCAGTTGATATCCTCAGCTTGGATGATCTCAGAATGAAATTTCTTGTTTTTGGCGGCACAGGCCGGATAGGCTCGGCTGTAGCCTGGGACCTGGCCCGACGCAGCGGCGCAGATGAGGTAGGAATAGCAGGCAGAAGCCGGACTTCGCTGGACAAAACCAGGCAGTGGATCGGCAGCGAGAAGGTGGTATCCCATGTCATTGATATCGCCGACGCCCGCAAATCTCGGGCGCTGATGAAGGAGTACGATGTGGGCATCATTGCCCTTCCGGACAGACGCAGCAGCTACAAGACTGTTGAGACTGCCATTGGCGCAGGCCTGAATGTGGTGGACATTCTCGAGGAGTACCACCGAAGACCGGACCCCTACGAGATAGAGGGCCTGGAGGTTCCGACTGGAATGAGCCTGGACGAATACGGTGAGTCGTTGCACAAACGAGCTCTGGACTGCGGAGTCACACTGCTCGACGGCATGGGTTTTGCTCCAGGGCTCTCCAATGTGACCCTTGCGGAGGCAATCAGAAAGGTGCATGCTGACAGGGCTGTCGCGCGAGTGGGTGGCATCCCCTGCCGGGAGTCGGCTGCACGCCACCCTCTGAAGTACATGATCACCTGGTCCTTCGAGCATGTCTTGCGGGAGTACATGGTTGATGTGAGAATCATAGAGGACGGCAAAATCTCAGAGGTTAAAGCCACCTCTGGGCGGGAGAGCTTCCGTTTTGCCGAATGCGGACAGGATGAGATGCTGGAATGTGCCATCACCCCAGGAATGCCAAGTTTCCTCTTCACCAGAAACGATCTCAACAGCTTCTCGGAGAAGACCATTCGCTGGCCTGGACACTGGCAGGCCATTGATGCCCTCAAGGATTGCGGCCTTCTGGATATCGAGCCCATCAGCTTTGACAGCGGGACAATCTCGCCTAGAGACCTGACTTTGCGCATCATCGAGCCAAAACTCGTGCCCCTACCCGGCGACGAGGATGTCTGCGTCATGTGGAATACCGCATGGGGCAGAGTTGGCCGGGCTGACAGCTTCATGTGGATTGGGCCTGACAGAGAAAACGGAATATCGGCTATGGCCAGGGTGACGGCCTCCTGCTCGGCAGTTGCAGCCAGGCAGCTTGCCAGTGGCGAAATCAAGGAGAAAGGAATCGTAGCTCCGGAGGACGCCATCAAAAATGATGCCTATAGTCTCTTCATGAAGGAGCTGGGCAAGAGAGGACTGGTCGTGTCTGAACGCTTATCTGAACAGGGGGAAGAATGAGCAGCAGACTGAAAGAATGCTGATCATAACGCTGCTCACCGACTTTGGCTCATTTTATCCTGCCCAGATGAAGGGAATGATTCTCTCTCGTCTGGGGGAGAAAGCCAGAGGCATAACATTCGTGGACATCGCCCATGACATCCCGCCTCAGGATGTGCGCGCCGGTGCTTTTGCCCTGCTCTCCTCCGTCCGTTATTTCCCTCCGGGCACCATTCACCTCGCAGTTGTCGATCCCGGCGTGGGCACAGATCGGCTCGGCCTCGTGGTCGAGAGCGGCGGTCAGACCTTCGTGGGGCCGGACAACGGACTGCTCCTGCCTGCTGCGAGATGCCTGAACGCTCCCGGAATGCCGCTGCTGGCCTACAAGATCGTAGCGTCTCCAGAGATCGTGGGATCGGGCTTGGGTCAGGCAGGCCCGGCCGCTGCAGCGACATCAGTCTCCAGCACATTTCACGGCAGAGACATCTTTGCTCCAGTCGCAGCCATGCTGGCATCGGGCAAGTGTCCTGCTGCGGTTGGGCCACAAGTCAGGCCCAAAGACCTGAATTTTGGTGAGGCAAGGAGGACCGAACGAGGATTCGAGGCCACGGTCATCTATGTGGATCGCTTCGGCAACCTCATACTGAATATGCGAAAGGTCCCGACCTTTCCGGTGAGCCTGCTGGGTGTCAAGCTGAAGCGAGCAGTGACCTACGGCAAGGCGCGCAGGATCGAACCACTTATAACTCTGGGCAGCCATGGCTTTGCAGAAATTGCGGTCAACCTGGGAAGTGCCGCCGAGGCGTTTCGCCTCAAGGCCGGGGACCGCATCGAGCTGGAGGAGATTTGAGTTGTTTGGAATAGAGTTCGTGCCCGATGAATCGGTTTACAAGATCGGCTACATGGCAAAGCTTGCAGAAGAATCCGGATTCTCCAATATTTGGATCACAGATCATTATAATAACCGAGATGTCTGGACCACTCTTGCCGTGCTCTCAATGATGACCAATAAGGTCTCTCTCGGAACTGGTGTCACCAATCCCTACACCAGAAATGCAGCCATCATCGCCTCGTCCATAGCATCTATAAATGAGCTTTCCGGAGGACGGGCAATCCTTGGCATAGGTCCGGGAGATAAGGCCACCTTCGATAAGATGGGAATTGCCTGGGACAAGCCACTCACAAGGGTCAAAGAGTCGATTCTGGCCATTCGGGCATTTCTGGCCAAGGAGCAGGTGAACCAGGCCGGCTTCAAAGGTGCTCAGATGGCCTTTGCCACAAAGAAGATCCCCATTTACATCGGCGCTCAGGGCCCGAAGATGCTGGAGCTTGCCGGAGCTATTGCTGATGGCGTGCTGATTAATGCCTCTCATCCGGATGACTTCAAGTTCGCCGTGCCCATGATCAGGCAGGGTGCGGAGAAGGCTGGCCGAAATCCGGAGGACGTGCAGGTCTGTGCCTATGCCAGCTTCAGCGCTGACAAGGACCCGGCCAAGGCAGTCAATGCTTCCAAGATTGTGGTGGCGTTCATTGTGGCCGGCTCTCCGGAGAACGTGCTTGAGAGACACGGAATCGGTCAGGATGAGGCCAAGGCCATAACTGATGCCATTTCTAGGTACGACTTCAAGGCTGCCATGTCTTCTGTGACCGCAAAGATGAGCGAGGCATTTTCAGTCTCAGGGGCACCCGCGGACTGCCGGGCGCGGGTGGATGAGCTTCTCAAGACCGGTGTTACCCAGATTGTCGTGGGCTCGCCCATAGGACCCAACAAGGAGAATGCCATCAAGCTGATTGGAAAGCAGGTCATAGGCAAGTAAGGGATTGGATAAGGAATTCGGTAAGCGATTGGAAAAACAAAGGATTCAAAGGCCATGCGTGCTCTATACATTGGGCGCTTCCAGCCGTATCATCTGGGCCATCAGGCGGTCCTGGAGAAGATCGCCCTGGAGGTAGAGGAGATAGTAATAGTGATTGGCAGCGCCCAGGAGAGCCACACCCCTGAAAATCCCTTCACAGGCGGGGAGCGGATGGAGATGATCTATGGGGCTTTAAGTGAATGCTCTCTGCAGGATCGCTGTTATGTCACGCCGTTGCAGGATATTCAACGCAATTCGGTGTGGGTCTCTCATCTTCAATCCATGGTTCCGAGTTTTGAGGCGGTTTATTCCAATAATCCTCTGGTCGTTCAGCTGATCTCCGAAGCGGGAATTGAGATTCGAAATCCTCCCATGTATCAGAGGGAGCTTTTCTCTGGGACGGCCATTAGAAAGCTGATGACCGAAAATGGGGACTGGAAGAAGCTAGTGCCGGATGCTGTGGCGGCGTTCATCGAAGATACGGGAGGAGTAGAGAGGCTTATCTCCGTATCCAAGAACGACAGCTCCGAGTAAAAGGAATCTTATAGCAACGTCAGCCATCTGGCTTTTGCTAGACTACCAGAGGGCTGGATCAAATTCGCTGGGCGTATTGTTCTTGATAGCTGCATATCCGGCATCGACTATCATTTTGTTGAAGTTTCTGTTGAGATTCGGCATTCCGTCGGATCCTGAGAGGTAGACCAGACAGGGAATGCCTCCGTCTGCATAGGTGCCGGCCAGGTCGTCTTTATCCAGGAATACCACTGCGTTGAGAAGCTGCTCCATGCTGTACTCTCGGGCATGAACTCCCTCGATGGTCCCCATCTCCGGGCTATTGACCTGAGCGAGGGAGACCTGACCGAACCCCTCTACATTGAACGAGTCGCCATCCACAACGTGGGTGACAATTCCTGATGGATAGTCCTGAGCAAAGGCCACCTGGGCGGCGGCGATCAGAACGAGAGCTTGCAGCACAATTTTTAGTATCATGATTTTGGTTGTGGCCTGTCAGGCCTAAAAAGCATCGCTCTTGAGTATGAGCATCTTTCAGAGCATCCCTAGCTGTTCTTTTATTGCCTGGATATCTGACTGCACCTGTCTGAGAGTCATCCCATATCCTGGCTGGATGTCCTCTCTCATGCCTTTGATTTCTTCCAGCGTGGCGTCTGTGGTTTTCCGCACCTCTTTTATGTCTGTCTTCATCTCTTTCATGTCGCCCTTCATCTCTTTGAGGTCATCTCTCATATCGAGAAGCAGCGGGATAGCCTTATCCAATTGAACGAATGAGCAAAACATGGCCACCTCACTGGTTCGCCCA
>JAJRAX010000040.1 GCA_028679775.1 Methanothrix sp.
CCTTGCGCTCCTCTCAAAATACTCCAGAGCAGCATGGCGAAAGAAGAGGCTCGCAGCCACTCGACCCAAATCAAACCAGGCATCATAGCTTGCTAAGCCTGAGAGATGATCAGCGAGCTCGGTCAGCCGCTTTTGCATCTGTTCTTCATCTGAAGACAGGATGGACTCTGCAAAAGAGGATACTGGACGGAATTGCTGACGAGCGAGGCCCTGCAGTTGACTGGGATCGTATCCGTTCGGCTGAGAGAGAGCCATAGCGAGCTGGCTAAGAGACGAGACGTTGCAGTCATATGTCATCTCGTCTCGTTCCCTCCAATATGGACGACAAACGACGTAAATAAATTATTAGTAACTGATATAACCTCTTGTTTCTTTTTATCGAATAGTATCTTAGCAGTAAACATCAGGTCGTCCCCCACAAACACCGAAATATACTCAACTATCCTATACCAGTTCAATTAATCGTTCCTGCATATATAATCTTCTATTTCTTTTGATTGTTATATTTCATAACTACCTGCGATTAATTTATATTACGATATAATTCAGTCAATGTAACAGAGCTAAATTATAATGATAAATTAAAAATATGAGTGAATGGAAAAAAGATTGATGCGATATCCAAGGGGTCACTTTGTGACCAGATTAAGAGCCCGCTGCGGACAGGCCACGATACAGGCTCCGCACTGGATGCACTTTCCTGAGTCGGCCACAACTCGCCAGTCCTCGAAGCGGAATGTGCCAGTAGGACAGATGGAGACGCATCCACCGCAATGAACGCACTCATTCTCATCCCGGATAACGGGATTCTCCAGGGGAACGACCTTTACTCCGCGCCTCTCGAAGGCATCCATTACCTCTTGGCTCTTTTCAACTGGCACCTCTAAGACGATCTCTCCGCTTACAGCATCGATGCTAGCTCTCTCGATGTTGACCAGGGCGTTTGTCTCCAGGATAACCGAGGCTATGAGCGGCTGGCGCACAATGCCAGGAGCCACATGTAACATGAGTTTCATATTCTATCGCCTCCGCGCCAAAAGCCTAGAGAGATGGTTGCTGGTGATCATTCCGATTACCTTGTTATCTCTGTCCACCACCGGCATGGCAGAGATGCTGTGCGTATCAAATGTGCGAGCAGCGAGTTCAATGGGCTCATCCGATTTGACGCAATAGACCCGACGGGTCATGATATCGCCAATGCGTGACGACTTGCCGCTGGCAACCGCCTTGGATATGTCCCAGGCTGTGATTATGCCGGTCAGCCGCCCATCACGGGAGACCACAGGCAGGTGATCGAAAAGGCCGCTTACAATCAGGCTAGCAGCTTCTTTTATATCGATATCCTCGCACACGCTGACCATGTCTCGGCTCATGACATCGCCAACGTTCGGCGATTCTTTGGTCTGCTTCATAGGCCTTGAGCTGCCCAATCGGGATAGCGGCTCAACAGCCGAGCTTAACAGAAACTCGCCCTTCTCGACCTGCTCCTTAAGCGTCCTGGCAACTTCTCGGGCCATGTAAAAGCTCGAGAGTGATGAGGTCAATATCTCTTTTCCGTTGATCTCAACCATCCCGGACTTGAGATCCTCGTAGCTGACCATCTTCAAAGAGGGCCGGTCCCGCCGAGCGATGCCGTAGTCCATCACGGGAACGGTGATATCTTTGTCCCGGACGGCTGTGCTCCGCGCTAGCCTCTCATTTAAAATGGGTATGGGAATTCCTATTCCGAGGTACAGGCTCGGTCCATACTTATGAAATGTGGCAGCCCGCAAAAAGCGATTGTTCATCTTTTTCATGTCGCCTGTGACCATGAGCGTTCCGAAGTGGTTCTGGGGATTATGCTGCGTGCCGGAGCCCATGACATAACCCTGCGCTCCAGCCAGAAATATTCGCGTTCCGACTCCAATATAGTCGTAGTTTGGATCATTGGATAGAGGCGAGAGAATACCTGCTCCACAGTAATGTATATTGCCAAACCTTGGAAGCAATGTGCCCATGTAAGTATGCATGGAGCGATCAGACGAATTGGTGGCAGCATTGTAGCGCTGATAGGCATTTCTGGGATTGACCATCATCGCCTGATTGAAGTCCTCAAGGCGCAGGCTGGTCTCCAGCTCCATCTGAGGATAGCAATCTGTACCGGCCCCGAAGGCCTCCACCTCAATCTGCTTTCCTGAGATGAGGTCCTCCATAACATGCGCTCCGCCGTACTCATTCCCTCGGTCCTCGGAAGGCTGCGTTGCTCCAAGGAAGAGATCGACTGCAGCAATCCCGCCGTAGGCTTCAACCCTATTGAGCAGTGCCTTGCTGATCTTTATGGGCGGATCGCTGTGGCCCAAATTGAGAAAGACTCCTGACGAGCACATGGCTCCAAAGGTCCCCGTGGTAACTACGTCTACCTCGCGCACAGCTCCAGCAGGACCCAGCTCGTCCACGATATCGGGCATCTCCTCGGCTGTTACGACCCGGGCGCTTCCGTCGCGAATGCGTTCGTTGATCTCCGATAACGACTTTTCTTGCACGAGTTTATGGAAATAGGCAATCCGATAAAAACTTGTTGGGCTTTCTTCTTCCAACAACGTTATCTGCCTTAAACGAGATCAAAACGGTCGATGCCAAAGATAAAAGGCAAAAGAATAGTCCTGACCAGCGATGTCACCATGATGAGCAGCTATCATGGAGGAGTGATGCTCGGCTTTGCCGCCATCATGCCGAGAAGAGCGCTGCCTGACTTTGTGTTCCATAAATTCTTCTGCCCACCAGTTCCCGCAGCCCCGGACGGCTCAGCTGAGACCGCTCCCTGCGGCATGAGGAAGGTGGAAGCGGCTTTGCTGGAAGCGGGATTTTCTCGCGATGAGGTGATGGTAGCCCATCCACAGCATCTGGACCAGGCAATCGGACCCGATACCAGAATTGTAGGCATAACTCATGACGATCCCATGGGAAAGATAGCTGTCAGAGAGATCGAGGACATCATCGGCAGGGGTCCGCCGTTCAACCGTTCCAAGTTTCTGGAGCTTCTCACTCACCCCCTCATCAGACAATTCCGGCCAAAAGTGGTATTGGGCGGCAACGGTGCCTGGGAGGCGATGGGCGAGGATGTGGGCGTAGACCACATTTACCTAGGAGAAGGCGAGAGCGATTTTCCAGATATCTGCAGCAAGATCATATCAGGTGAGGATGTCCCGCCAGTCATCCGTGGCAGGACTGTTGCAGGAGACGCAATTCCAGTCAACCGTGGCGGAACCATCGGCGGCATTGTGGAGATCGGCAGAGGATGCTGGAGAGGCTGTGCATTCTGCTCACCCACCAATCGAGCCATGCGCCACCGTCCGATTGAAAATATAGTCAAAGACGTGCAGGTGAACCTGGACAACGGCGAAAGAGACATCATCCTGCACTGCGAGGACTTCTTCTCCTACGGCTACAGCAATGCCAAGCCTAACGAGAAGAGCATAAAGAAGCTGGTCTCTGCAGTAAAAGAGCTGCAACCCAAGACCATTGACGTCTCCCACCTGAGCCTGGCCTCAGTTCATCAGAACCCAAGACTCCTTCACAGCGTCTCTCAAATCGTGGGCATTGGCTCGTCCCAAAATCACATGTCTGCATGGATCGGCATAGAGACGGGAAGCTGTCGCATCCTGAAGATGCATATGCCGAATAAAGCTCGGCCTGCTGAGACCGACAACTGGCCTGAAATCGTCCGGGATTGCTACCGCCTCTTTGCCGATGAGTCATGGCTTCCAGTGGCGAGCCTGGTTTTAGGTCTGCCGGGCGAAGAAGCCGAGGACGTCGTCAAGACCACTGAACTCGTAGACTCGCTAATGGATTACACCGGCCTCATGCTGCCCCTCTTTTTCACCACCATCGCAGACACAAAGCTCGGCGGAAGGAAGGGATTCTCTCGAGAGGATGCCCTGCCGGAGCACTGGCAACTGGTCGGGCTATGCCTTGAGTATAACCTCAGGCACCTCAAGAAGCTGCACCGTCTCTACCGGGAGAGGATGACTGCGGGCACTGGCGTTCACACTGCTCTGAAGGGCATAAACCTGATGGCTGACCTGGTGCTCAACAAATACATGAAGAGAATGAAAAGAGGCGAGCCGCCGAACTGATGACCACCCCGGCCCTGCCCCGGGAGTCATCAGGCAATTTGTTTCTCAGTAGTTTTCCAGAACAGACCTCACAACACCCTTGTGATCTCCCTTAAGGGAATAGACGTTATGGTCTCCGGAAACGTCGATGCTCAGAATGCCCAGGCGAGTGTTCATGAGCCCCACCATGGCCGAGACTCCGCGATAGCTGACGTCGAAACCCTCC
>JAJRAX010000005.1 GCA_028679775.1 Methanothrix sp.
AAAATAGGAGGTTAAAAGATGAAGAAATTGGCTGCAATTACATTTACATCGATGATGCTGTTACTAGCAACAGCGATGACGGTAGGAGCAGTCGACTCTGTTGAAATCCGCGGGCAGGTCGCCACTGATACAGCAACCTGGACTGCAGACAACTTTGCCGGCTTCTACTACGACCTTGATGACAACATCAAGACAGAAGAGCTGACCGCAACCGTATCCGAAGGCAAGAAGCTCCTGGAGCCCGATGGCGTTACATACAAGACCACGGCTATGTCAGATGACTTCGAGTTCGAGGATTGGGGCAAATACAACGTCATAGGCTTCATGGCTGACAAGTACTTCGGCGGATACCTTGACACCCCAGATACCACCGATGACATCCTCTTTACCGAGTCTGACGATGAGAATGTTCTCTCCGACGAGCAGCTCCTCAAGATCCTGGTAGACGACGATGATGAGATGACCGTTACCTCCGGCACACCACTCAAGCTGGAAGAGGGATACGAGCTGGCCATCAAGTCTATCGATATCGATGGTAACAAGGTTTACCTCGAGCTCTCCAAGGATGGAGCAGTCGTAGACAGCAAGGTCATTTCCCCATCCGCCGACAACGCGAATATGAAGGATAAGACCTACTACTACAAGAAGGATATCGGCGACTCCAAGGATGTAGTTATCGTCGCTGCTCACTTCAAGAACGCCTTCCGCGGTGCTGACCAGAACCTGGCCACCGTTGATGGACTCTGGCAGCTCTCTGATGAGGCCAAGGATGTGTCCGAGAATACCGAGTACGACAAGATGACCATCCAGACCGTCACCGTTGATGCCATCACCATGAACAACGAGGACAACGACATCACACTCAGCAAGAACAAGGACATCTCTTTGATGCCCGGCGTGGCCATCAAGACCGCTGATTCTGATGACGATGCACTCAGGTACTACATCTACAAGGAAGTCACAATCGAGGGCGCTGAAACCACAACAACCACCGAGGCACCTGTTGTTGCAGAGGAGAAGGCCGTCGTAGAGACTCCCGCTGAGACAGTAGTTGCCGAGGAGAACAACACCACTGCTGAGGTTAAGGAAGAGGCCCCCGCTGAGGTAAAGGAAGAGACCGCCACCGTGAACGAGACTGCTGAGCCCGCTGCCGAAACAAAGGCGAACGAGACCGCAGAGAAGACCACACCCGGATTCGAGAGCGTCTTCGCCCTTACCGGCCTCCTGGCAGTTGCCTACTTGGTTCTTGGCAGGAGAGAGTAAAAACAAATAGCTGGAGGGCTTAGGCTCTCCAGAACTATCCTCTTTTTCGGAAAATTAATCAGTTCTTTTCTCAGTTCTTCCTTACCAAAAACGATTTATATCCTTTCGCGGATGTAAACGACTCGATCCGCTGATTCAACGGAAGATCAATGAATGGGAGGACTTATAATGAAGAAGCTTGCAGCAATTATGCTTGTAGCCCTGATGATGCTATTCACAGCGGCCAGCGTATTTGCGTCGGAGGACGCTGAAGAGACCAATGAGACAGAAGTCGCTTCTGCTGAGGACGTCGCTGAAGAGGCAAATGAGATAGAAACCAACGAATCTGCAGAGAAAGAGACTGAGAGCGAACCCGCTCCCGGATTTGAGAGCATCTTCGCCATTGCCGGCCTTCTGGCAGCCTCAAGCCTGGCCCTTGGCAGACGAGAGTAAGCAATAATATAATAATTTTTAAAATCTTTATTTTTGATAGCATGCATTTTAAATACCATCATTCAAAATACGCTGATCGCAAATTCCATTTTCCGAACCAAAGACGCATTCTACGAGCTTTCTGGTATAAGGATGCATGGGATTGCTGAGTACTTCATTTGTAGCTCCAATCTCCACGATCTGTCCCTTCTGCATGACTGCCATGTGATCGCTGACTTTTCTCGCTAAAGCTATGTCGTGCGTTACAAATAGCATTGTCAAACCCATCATTTCTTGAAGGTTCATCAACAGCTTCAAGATCTTAGCCTGAACGCTTGGGTCCAGTGCTGATGTAGGTTCATCTGCAACCAAAAGCTTCGGCCCAAGAGCTAGAGCCCTGGCGATCGCCACCCGCTGCACTTCGCCGCCACTCAATTGATGTGGATACCTAGAAAGAAAATCGTCATCAAAAGGCAATTCAACGTGCTCGATGACATTTATTGCCCTCTTTCTCCGGTCCTCTTCGCAGCCCATTCTCTGCACCACGAGTGGTTCCATGACTGCATCCAGCACACTCACTCTATGGCTGATGGACTCCTTGGGATTTTGAAATATCATCTGCACCTTCCGATAGAACTCCAAGCTCCTTATGCCAACCTCTCTTCCTTCCAGCCGGATCTCTCCTGAATCCTCTTCGTAGAGGCCCATGATGATCTTGGACAGAGTGGTCTTGCCAGATCCGCTCTCTCCAACAATTGCCATCGTCTCTCCTTCATAAAGAGTCAGATTTATGTCCTGCAAAGCAATAAACGAGTCAAAGCGTTTAGAGAGGCCCTTTATCTGCAGCAGCGGAAGAATGCCACCTCGATGGCAGGCGATCAGGCTTCCGTTTAGCCTCACAAGCTCAGGAACAATTCTCTCGCAAATCTCGATATGCTGCGTGCAGCGCTGATGGAATGGGCATCCTGCCAGTCCAAGAGTCATGCGGCCGGGAATGCCCTGAAGGTCTTTGGTCGCGTTCAATTTAAGAAACGATCGCAAGAGACCGCGGGTGTAGGGATGCCGAGGATCTTTAACCAGTTTTTCGGTCTTTCCCTGCTCGATAATCCTGCCGGCGTAAAGCACTGCCATCTGATTGGTGAGAGCCGAGGCCAAAGAGATATCGTGAGTGATTAAAAGAGACATTCTTCCAGACATGGCAAAAGCAAAAAGCTTTATGATATTAGCTTTGGTAAGAGGGTCCAGTGATGCAGTTGGCTCATCCAATATTAAAAGATCTGGATCGTTTGCCAAGGCCATGGCGATGAGAACCCTCTGTCGTTCTCCCCCGCTGAGTTGATATGGATAGCTTCTGCCTTTATTCCTGGAAAGCCCAACGGAAGTGAGCAGTCCTGAAACCCGTTCATCCAGAGCTTTTTTTTCCGGCCTGCTGTGACAGAGAATGGCTTCTTTTATCAGATCCTCAATTCTGTAAACTGGATCCAGGGCATCCTCCACGTTCTGAAAGACCATCGCCATATCTTGCCCACGAATCTTTCGATACTCTTGCTCTGAGATATCCAGAAGATCTCTGCCCAGAAAACTGATCTCACCAGATGCACTGCCTGAAAAGAGTCCCATGATTGCAAGAGCAAGTGTGGTCTTTCCGGCTCCAGATTCACCAACAACCGAAATTGAGTCGCCCGGCATCAGGTCCAAATTTATTCCCTGCAGGATCTCAGACTTGCCGAAGGAGACACAGAGATTCCTGATTCTCAACATTGTTCTTGGCTCCTTTCCAAAGGTCCGGGCACAAGCCTCGGGTCCATAGCGGCCTCCAGAGAAAAACCAATGAAGCAGAGTGCTACCAGGGTCAAAGATAAAGCCAAACCCGTAGGAAGTAGCCACCATTTCCAGACATCCAAATATGTAAAATCAAGAGCCTGGTGTATAATCTTGCCCCAGCTTATGGTCATGGGGTCCGAGACCCCCAAGAAGCCCATGCCGGCCTCCATGAAGACAGCTCTCCTCGCGTCCTGAACAGTCATAGCCATAATCAGAGGGCTAAGTTCCGGGGCGATGTGGCTCTTGAAGATGTGCATGCAGCCTGCCCCAAAAGTCTGAGATGCATAAATGTGCTCCCTCTCTTTCAGGCTCAAAACCTGAGAACGAATGATCCTTGCACCTTCAGGCCAAGATAAGAGGGATATCATCAGAATAGTAATCAGAAGATTTGGCCGAATGTAAGCCGCCACCAGAATCATCACGATGATTGGGGGAACAGAGTACATGGCATCAACAATCCGCATCCAGATGCTCTCATATATCCCGCCGATCAATGCAGCCGAGGCTCCCACCAGAACGCTTAGAGTGATAGAGATGACGGCGACGCCAGCGGCGACGATCAGCGTGGTCCGCGCCCCGTAAAGAAGCCTGCTCCAGATGTCCTGACCCAGAGAATCCGTTCCCAGCGGATTCATTAACGATGGGCGACTGAATATATGGCCTGTATAGCAGTCGGGCGAGAAGAATGTGAGCACAGGTGCAAGGACGGCCATGAGCACAATTGTCGCGAGAATGAATAGCCCTGCAAGTGCCAGTCGATCGGAAGCTACCGCTCTGAATGGATCAATGTGCATATCTCACCCTCGGATCGAGCTTGCTGTAGAGAAGGTCCACAAAAAGGTTGACAGTCAGAACGAGGACCGTCAGCAAGAGCAAAATTCCCTGAAGCAGCGGATAGTCTCGAGAATTGAGCGCTGTATTCAGTAGCGATCCAACTCCGGGATAGGAGAAGACGATCTCTATGAAGAGCGTCTGGATCAAAAGATGGGGGATGCGCATTCCCGTCTCTGTGACAACAGGAAGTAAAGAGTTCCTGCCACTGTGAGCATATTTCACTTTAAATTCCGAGCACCCGATGGCACGAGCAGTCATGATGAATGACTCTGCCAGTATCGATATGGCTGTACTTCTGGTGATGAGAAATGTATCACCCACCAGCACCAAGACCAGTGCAGCTACCGGAAGAGCCAGGTGACTGCACAGATCCTTTAAATAATCAAGACCCTCCAGCCCGGAGTAGGGAGTGATTGCGCCGAAGAGGGGAGCCCAACCCAAGCTCACACCAAATATCAAGAGCAACAATATGCCCATGAAAAACATCGGAAAGCCACTCAAGAACATGAGCGAGGCGGTTAGTCCGCGGTCCAGCAGCCTGCCCCGTCGGCTGGCAGCCTCAATTCCCATGATGACACCTATTACAGTAGCTATCGCCAGGGCCAGAAGTGTGAGGAGCAGCGTCCAGGGCAAAGCGCCCATGATAACCGCAGATACCTGATCTTTATAATAATACGAAAAACCAAGATCGCCATGCAAAAGACCCATGAGATAAGCAGCAAGCTGATCCGTCCAGGTTCTGTCCAGAGCAAACTGCTTGATCAAATGAGCCTCCATCTCAGCAGTCATGGAAACCAGTGCCTCGTCGCCATAAATGGCATGCAACGGGTCCCCTGGCATCAAGCGTGGCAGCGCAAAGTTTAGTGAGAATATGGCGGCGAGTGCTGCTACATAGTTGAGAATCAGCCCTCTGCCAGGAAGATCGTTTTTCATTTGCTGATCCTATTCCTCTTCATCTAGATCGAATTGCTTTTTGGGTTGCGTTTCATCATCACAAATCCAATCTGAAATAAATGGGACAAAGACTAATTATACTCATTTATCTTCGAGCCAACTCTACAGAGCACCTGCTTGATTGGAGTATTTTAACTAAGAAGTTTAGAATTTTGTAGTCACTATAATCCTGGATAGCATGATTCTGGATTGGCTTGGCATGTATCGTCCTTCAGCCTCAGTGATTTGTGATATGATCTTGGGCCGGATAGACCCACATTGGAACAGGCAGTCTCTGACAGACCTGATGACTTTCCTCTGATTTTCCTTTTCTGGAGGCAACCCAATTCAATAGAGGTATCAAGACTGAATCTCTAAGCTCTGTTCCATCGTTTGTGAGCACATACTCAACTCGTGGAGGTATTTCGGCAAATGATTCTCTCTTGATCAAGCCTTCGGCTTCGAGCTCTTTTAGCGTATCTGACAGAGCTTTTGGGCTGATGTCAAGCAGAATATCCATCAATCCACCAAACCTTAGCCTTTCGTGATAGCCGATGGCATTGATTGTGAGGAGAGTCCATTTCTTTCCGATAACGCTTATCGTGCGCCTAAGCGGACAGGTATCGATATATTTACATTTTTCATTCATAGTAATACTTTCCCAATCTATAGAGACTACAAAATTCTAAACTTAATTGCTTAAATACTTTTCATTGGGATAGAAACCGATCGAGAGAAGATAAAAGCTCCATTGATGGGTGCAAATATGAATAAAAAGATAATCACGTTGATACTGCTCATAACCATGATGCCTGGAATCGTTTTGGCACAGAGCGCTGTGAGCGAGAGCACAATTGTAGATGAGCTGGGATCTAAAGCAGCCAAAATTGCGATGGAAGAGCTCAAGTTTGAGAAAGGTGACCGCAATATTCTGGCATTAACCGATGCAGGATATGCAGAGGTCAATGGCCTGACCACCCAGGAAGCATTGTCGGGAATTGCCAAGGAGACCGGGATGAATGAAGGAGATGGCAACTTTTTTCGTGTCCTTCGAGCTAACAACAAGCCTTTGTGGTTCTTCTTTTTTAACAAGGCAACAGGCTACGCCATCTATATAGAAGTCGAAGACAAATCCCTCAAAAGATCTTCAGACGAGTTTGAAGCTATGAGCAATGATCAGATCTTTTGCAAAATCTCCAGAGCTAATGCAGATCTCAGATACCTGCTAAACCACACAGATGAGGGAAATGCGACCTTTAACGGAAAGGCCTTTAATGGCAATGAATTCGCATTGGTGGGCATAGCCAATATCTGGGCACAGCCGCAATCGACCTTTGACTTCCTGCAAGCAGCATGCTTTCACGACCACCTCTGCCCAGGCGTAACAGGCGGCTATATGATTGCTAAATATGTTGAAAAGGTGCTGCCAATAACCAACGGTAGCGAGAGCTACAAGGTAATTGCAATTCCTCAGTGGTGCAAAGATGATCTTTTGCAGCTTCGCTGGGATGCAACGCCCGGCAAGAGCGGCATGTTCGTCATGGCGCTGACAGATGCCGAAGAAAAAGCGCTCAATCTCAAGTATAAAACAGATGTATCCGGCATCTACGTTCGCTGGAATGAGACTGCCAAAAAGGGAGATGCTCTCGTTTTGGGATTCAACTGGACCACTATGTACAACCTGACTGGAACAGACAACTGGAAGGGTCCATCCTGGGCCACTATGCTGGTCATGGACATTAGGATGATGGACTACTGGAACCGACCAGAAGTTGCCATATCCACACTAAAGGAGTTCACGGTGGATCAAGATATGCTGGCGATGATGCAAAACGCAGGCATGCATCCACTTAAGGTAGCCGGAGTACTGTAGACGGAAATGATTGCAGAGAGATTGATCAAATGAACGGAGGAATCATCTTTTGAAGAGAATAGATCTAATTGTCAAAGGACTTCTATTATTGGCGATAACGCTGCTGATCTCCGGCTCCGGATGCGCAGATGAGAACGTGCCGATCTACACCATTGGTGACACCACCGGCGATTGGGGATTTCCTTCGCCTTATGGACATTATGCTCGTGGTCCAGGGTACATAAGGATGAGCCTTATCTTCGATACGCTGGTCTGGAAAGATGATCGCGGATATGTTCCTGCTCTGGCCGAGAGCTGGCAGATGGAAGGAAACGACGCATATGTCTTCAACTTGAGAAAGAACGTCACCTGGAATGACGGTGAGGTGTTCACCGCCAATGATGTTGTCTTCACCATTGACTACATCAAGCAGCACCCCTATTCGTGGGTAAACTCCAACCCCATAAAAGCGGCTGAAGCTCTGGATGACTATACTGTGAAGATCTTCCTGAATTATTCATATGCTCCTTTCCTGGAAATGATAGCGGGCACTCTTCCGATTCTTCCGGAGCATATCTACGAGGGTGTCAGCAATCCGGATGAGTTCCAGGACGACGACGCTCTTGTCGGCACAGGCCCATACAAGCTCGTGAATTACGACAAGACGCAAGGGACGTATCTCTACGAGGCCTATGACGACTACTACCTAGGCTCTCCGAATGTGAAACAGATCCGGTTCGTGAAGATAAGCAATGAAATGGCAGCAGCCGCTTTAGAAAATGGTGACGTTGATGCTGTCGGTGTACCCGCAGAGACTGCGGATCAGCTCAAGACGGTCGGCTTTGTGGTTCTTGAGGGACCACGTGATGGAATCGCCAAGATCATGGTCAACCACAAGAAAGAGCCTTTTTCGGACACCAGGTTCAGGCAGGCGCTGTATTATGCAATCGATCGCCAGGCTCTTGTGGACAACGCACTTCGCGGCTATGGCATCATCGCCAGCTCCGGGCTTTTCTCTCCGGATAGCGAGTGGTACAATCCAGAGGTCGAGCAGTACGATTATGACATGACCAAAGCGAAAGATCTGATGTCTGAGATGGGCTACGCCACAGACGGGCAGTATTTCTCCAAGGCCGGCCAGACTCTTGAGATAGAGATGCTGGTTACCTCCTCAAACGAGCGTGTGGGTGAGATGATACGACAGCAACTCGATGCAGCCGGATTCAAGGTCAACCTGCGCAGCGTAGACTCAAAGACCCTCGACAGCCTTGTTGGTGAATGGAACTTCGATCTCGCCCTGAACAGCCACGGCGGCATGGGGGGAGATCCAGAAATTCTCAACAGGATCATCGGCGAGGGCTATGCATTCAACAGCGCCCGCTACACGGCAGATGAAAAGCTCAACGATCTCTTGAGTGACGAAGTCAGTGAGATGGACCCTGCCAAGAGAAAAGAGTTGGTATTCGAGGTCGAGGCTGTCCATGCCCAGGATCTTCCATCTTTGCCCCTGTACTATTCGAATTCGTACTGGGCTCATGACGGCAAGGTGGATGCCTACTACACCAAGCAGGGAGTTGCCAACGGCATACCAATAGCTCAGAATAAGCTGTCTTTTGCGAAATGAGATCTAACAAATGAAGGCAAGCCGGCAAGCGATCACAGCTTGCCATTCTTTTTGTCTGGAGAAATGGAAATGAAGATATTGATTTGCGGAAAAGGCGGAAGCGGAAAGAGCACAGTATCAGCACTATTGGCCCGAGAACTCTCAAAGAACGCAGACCGCGTCCTGGTGGTTGATACCGATGAATCCAACTTTGGGCTCTACAAGCAACTGGGTTTTGAGCAGCCCCGTGACTTCATGGAACATCTTGGGGGAAAGAAATCTCTGACTGAGATATTGATGAAGTTCATCCGATCCGAAGGAAGAGAAGACCTGAAGATCCTGGATGAATTCGCTCCGGAAGACATTCCCAAGGAGCTCATAGTCGGAGACGACGAGATAAAACTGATTGCCATCGGCAAAATTCATGAGTTTGATGAGGGCTGTGCCTGTCCGATGGGTGCACTTGCGAGGGAGTTTCTCGAAAAGCTCAAGGCCGACAGCTGGAACGTGGTAGTGGATACTGATGCAGGAATTGAGCATTTCGGTCGAGGCGTTGAGGCGGGCTGCGACAAGATCGTGGTTGTCGTAGATCCAAGCTTTGAGTCCGTCCAGCTCTCCGCCAAGATCTCAGAGATGGGTGCCAAGATTGGAAAGCCCGTCTATTTCATCCTCAATAAGATGGATGAGAAGTCTCAGGAGCTGTCAAATCTGGTGGACAAATCTAGGGTGATTGGGACTGTGCCCTTTGATCAAGAGGTCTTCAAGGCCTGTCTGAAGGGTGAGAGAATACCCGCGATACCAGGGATAAAGCCAATAGTTGATCGACTGCTTGCAGCTTGAGAGGAATATATGATATTAAAAGCCAGTCAAAGGGAGAATATCTTGCCCCTTCCAATAGTTCTGATCTCCACTATTTCTAAAGAGGGGATTAGAAATGCTGCCCCCTGGTCGAATTTTACGCCAATCCTTCGACCCCTGGACGAGATCGTTCTCGCATCCTGGATCAAGCGAGACACATTGAACAACATTCGTCAGACTGGAGAGTTCGTGGCAAATATCCCGCCGGTTGGTATGGAAGACGCTGTGATGGTCTGTGCCAGAAACTATCCTCCTGAGGTGGATGAGTTTGAAGAGGCAGATCTCAAAGCTCGTCCTTCGGTGAGGGTCAAGGCACCAGGAATTGATGGCTGCCTGGCCTGGGCTGAGTGCACCCTCCAAGAGGAGATTGTGCGAGATAAATTCGTATTGGTCATAGGCAAGGTAGTGCACCTGGAGGTTGACGATCGGTTCTTCAGTGTCCAGGGCGAGATGGACTTCCAAAGAGCAAAGCCTATGGGTGTGATACTGGGCCAGAATGGCATGAGCTTTACTTATCCTGAATTTTCCGGAAGGCATGCTGAATACAAAGAGATGTTTCAAAGCCCTGCGATCCGGAAAAAGCAGTCCGTGTGAAATGCAGAAGAAATGGGCCGTTTGATCCGAGACAACCAGAAAGGGCAAAGCAGTTATATCCAATAAACGCCCAATATTCAATCGATTATGATCATCAATCGTGAGATAGAAAGCTCCGAGGTCGTTCGAGATGCCCAGTTCTGGGATAAGCAGGATGGCATCGTTCAGTGTGGCCTCTGTCATCAGAATTGTCGCATCCGGCCTGATCATCGGGGATTGTGCGGCGTCCGGGAGAACCAGAATGGCAATCTCATAACCCTGGTATACGGAAAGCTGGTGGCTGCCAATGTCGATCCGATTGAGAAGAAGCCGTTATTTCATTTTTTGCCTGGAAGCCTCGCGTATTCAATAGCTACTGCGGGCTGCAACTTCCGTTGCCTGCACTGCCAGAACTCCGACATATCTCAACTGCCGAGAGAGGCCGGAAGGATACCCGGAGACTATGTCGCTGCCGAGAAGGTTGTGGCTGACGCAACTGACATAGGCTGTGAGTCCATCGCCTATACCTATACCGAGCCCACAGTCTTCTTCGAGTATGCCTTTGATGTGGCGACACTTGCTCGTCAATCTGGCCTCAAGAACGTCTTTGTCAGCAACGGCTACATCGAAGAGGAACCGGCCCAAAAGATCATCCCTCTCCTGGATGCAATCAACATCGATCTGAAAGGCGACGACCAGTTCTACAAGAAGGTCTGCGGAGCACGGATCGAGCCCGTTGAGGAAAACATTGAGCTATTCTGGAAGAAGGGCGTCTGGGTGGAGGTTACTACTCTTATCATCCCAGGCTACAACGACTCGCCGGAAGTCCTGGAGGAGCTTGCCGGCTTTTTGGCTGGAGTTAGCCCGGACATGCCCTGGCACATCTCCGCCTTCTATCCCATGTACAAGATGAGTGATGTTCCTCGTACTGGAATTGAGTCGCTGCGCCGGGCGATCGATGCTGGAGAGCGAGCCGGACTCAAATACGTCTACGCTGGTAATATCCCTGGTGTTAGCGAGAACACGCTCTGTCCGGGCTGCAAAGAGACGGAGATCGAGAGGCAGGGATACAGGATAATGAGAAATTCGGTGAGAGACGGGCACTGCTCGCAGTGCGGCTCGCCTCTGGCTGGCGTCTGGTCCTAGATGCCAGCACAAAACTCTTAAGTATTGAGCAGCACTGCTCCTCTTCTTATATGTCATTTTGCTCGGTAGAGGAAGCGATTTCAGATATCCAGGCTGGACGTTTTATAATCGTTCTGGACGATGAGAACCGTGAGAATGAGGGCGACCTCGTGATAGCCGCGGAAAAGGCTACTCCTGAGGCCATTAACTTCATGGTCCGACACGCTCGAGGTCTGGTCTGCATGCCAATGACAAGAGAGAGGCTTGATGAGCTGGAGCTGCCTCTCATGACTGCCCAAAACACTGAGTCCATGCATACTGCTTTTACCCTGTCTGTTGATGCCAAGTTCAACACCACTACCGGTATTTCCGCTTTTGATCGAGCTACAACTGTCCAGACACTTATTGATCCCAAAACCAGGCGCAGCGACATTGTCACTCCAGGGCACCTCTTCCCGCTGCGGTCCAAAGAGGGCGGAGTCTTGCGACGAACCGGGCACACCGAGGCATGCATCGACTTGGCCCGGCTGGCGGGCCTCTATCCGGCTGGCGTCATCTGCGAGATCATGAATGAGGACGGCAGCATGGCCAGGCTCTCTGAGCTGGAAAAATTTGCTGAGGAGCATGGCCTGAAGATGCTCACCATTGAGAGCCTGATCAGCTACCGCATGAAACAGGAGTGCCTCATCAGGAAGGTCGCTGACGTGAGCATGCCAACCGTTTATGGAGACTTCCGGGCCATAGGATATGAGTCCATTCTGGACGGACAATGCCACGTCGCCCTGGTGGCCGGAGATCCCACTGCTTCCAATGCCCTCGTCAGAGTTCATTCGGAGTGCCTGACGGGCGATGTCTTCTCATCCAAACGCTGCGACTGCGGTGACCAGATGCGCCAGGCACTGCGCCTCATCAGCGAGAACGGAAACGGTGTCCTGGTTTACATGCGCCAGGAGGGCAGGGGAATTGGTCTTGCCAATAAGCTACGCGCCTACGCCCTGCAGGACGCGGGTTCAGATACCGTGGAGGCCAACAATGAACTGGGCTACCCCGCGGACCTCCGAGATTACGGCATAGGAGCCCAGATTCTTGTCGATCTGGGCATCAAGGAGATACGACTCTTGACCAACAACCCCCGAAAGGTCATCGGCCTCGAAGGCTACGGCATGAAGATAGTTGAGCGAGTCCCGCTGGAGATCGAGCCCAACAGCGTCAATAGAAGATACCTGGAGACAAAAAGGGACAAGATGCATCACTTCCTTCTCCAAGACGACCTGCCTTGATCAGTCAATCGTTATTCGTTTCCTGGTGGTGACGACCTCTTTGGGAATGGCAATCCTCAGCACGCCATCCGCGAGCCTTGCCACCGCCGACTCCATTTTAACTCCGGCAGGAAGCGATACAGTCCTCTCGAACTTCTTGTAAGTGCGTTCGCGTTTGTGGTAATTTTTTTCTGAGATCTCTGTCTCCGTCTTTCTCTCTGCCACCACTGACAGATCGTTGTCTGATATGACGATATCAACATCCTTCTTGTCTATGCCCGGCAGATCCATGGTGACGATAATCTCTTCATCAGTCTCCTGTACGTCTGCCAGAGGCCGGATCATGCTTTGCTGATCCCCCGTCACATCGACCTCCTGCATCAGCTCGCCCATCCGCTTTTGCATCCGCTCCATTTCATCGATGTATTTGGATTCAAGGTTTGTGAGGCCCAGATCATCCATCAGTCGGTTCATCCTCTTCTGCAGCTTCTTCAGCTCCTCGGCGGCTACCAATCCTGTCATAAAAACACCGTAATAGTAAATGCGTCTACCGCTTATATTTATTGCGATAGATATGCATTTTGAATCTGCACGACCTCTAAAGAGTTTTTTGCGGCAGCGTATTCCAAAAGGGGCTCCCGGTTCAGCTCCAAAAAGACGTGTCCCCAGTTGAATTTTGACAAGATCTGCTCAGCCTGAGATGGCTGCCCCAATATGAAAAGACCTGCCGCCAGGGCTTCTACTGTGGAGAGCTTGAAGGGCTTGCCATAATTTACAGGATTGGCAGCAACCAGGAATGGCAGAGCCCTTTGATTGAGGCTGAGTCGGCCAAAGACCTCCTCAGCATGGGCCCAGCTACAGTCCAAGGCAGCTAAGCCCCTGGCCCCCCGGTCCTCCGGGGAGAGGGCCTTCTCTGAGAACGGGCTTAAAACCAGGAAAGGCCGAAGTTGGTTGACATGAGTTGTCAAGCGAACCAAATCGAAGCGAGCCAGCTTTTTGCCTGAGCACTTCTTGGGGTCGCACTGGTTTGCATGGTAAACCAAAAGTTGCATATTGCTATTGGTCCACCGATAATCCTATTAACATTGTGTTCAACTGCCTAGCTAGCCATTGAGCGAGGAGCTTTCTGATGAGCGAGGTCTCCAAAGAGTACAACTTTAGTTACATAGAAGAGAAATGGGTGAAAAGCTGGGACAGTTCAATCTATCATTTCGACTGGGAGTCGAAGAAACCGCAATATATCATAGACACACCGCCGCCTTACCCCACGGGAAACTTCCATATCGGAAATGCTCTCAACTGGTGTTACATCGATTACGTGGCCCGTTACAAACGCATGCAAGGCTTTAATGTCATGTTCCCGCAGGGCTGGGACTGCCACGGGCTGCCAACTGAGGTCAAGGTGGAGGAGCTTAACCACATAACCAAGAATCAGGTCCCCAGAGAGGAGTTCAGAAGGCTGTGCGAGAAGTTGACTGACGAGGCAATCGTCCGCTTCCACAAGTCCATGGGAAGGCTCGGCCTCTCCATAGACTGGTCAAACGAGTACGTTACCATGAAGCCGGAGTACTACGGCAAGACCCAGACCTCCTTCGTGCGTATGTACGAGAACGGCCAGATCTACAGGGATGATCATCCCGTCAATTGGTGCCCCCGCTGTGGCACGGCCATTGCCTTCGCGGAGGTTGAATACGACACCAGGACAACGACTCTGAACTACATGCGCTTTGTTTCAGAAGAAGGCGAGATGCAGATCGCAACCTCTCGGCCCGAGCTTCTCCCGGCTTGCGTGGCTGTAGCCGTCAATCCCAATGACGAACGCTACCAGAAGTTCATAGGCAAGACTGTAAGGGTTCCCATTTTCAATTATGAGGTTCCGGTTCTGTCCGACTCTGTCGTGGACACAAGCTTTGGAACTGGAATCGTCATGATCTGCACCTTCGGAGACAGGCAGGACGTGAGATGGTGGATGGAGCATCACCTTCCACTCCGCCAGGCCATAGATCGCGAGGGAAAGCTGAACGCCATCGCTGGGCCTTACCAGGGACTGTCAGTCACCGAGACCAAGAACAAGATCACTGAGGACATGAAGAACGAGGGCATAATCTTCAAGCAGGAACCTTTAGAGCAGAACGTTGGCCTCTGCTGGAGATGCAAGACGCCTATAGAGATCCTTTCAGAGAGGCAGTGGTTCGTCAAGATCAATGCTGAGGAGATCAAGAAGGCGGCAGATGAGATCAACTGGGTGCCGCCTCACATGCAGGTCCGGCTCAAGAATTGGGCTGATTCGGTTGAATGGGACTGGTGCATCTCTCGGCAGAGGATCTTTGCGACGCCAATTCCCGTCTGGTACTGCCGGGCCTGTGGAGAGGTATTGGTGGCCAAAGAAGAGTGGCTTCCACTCGACCCCAACCAAAAGCAGCCTTCTGTGAAATGCAAATGCGGCAGCTCCGATTTCATCCCTGAGAAGGATGTCCTCGACACCTGGATGGACAGCTCAATCTCAGCTTTAGCTGTCGCCGGTTGGCCGAACAGAAAAGATCTGCGCATGCCCACACAACTGCGGCCCCAGGGGCACGATATCATTCGAACCTGGGCCTTTTACACAATACTTCGCACCCAATCTCTGGAGGGGATGAGGCCCTGGGATACCATTCTCATCAACGGCATGGCTCTGGGCGAGGACGGGCACAAGATGTCCAAGTCCTTAAACAACTTCATCCGCCCTGAGGAGGTCTTTGAGGTCAACGGAGCCGATGCTCTCCGGCAGTGGGGTGCCATGGGCGGCAGTCCCGGAAACGATATCATGTTCCAATGGAAGGAGATAACTGCAGCCAGCCGTTTCCAGCAGAAGCTGTGGTCAATATTCCGCTTCGCGCTTCCCTTGATCGCCGATGTTGACGCGAGCCCCTGCCAGGTGGACCGCTGGCTTTTAGGTGAGCTGGATCAGCTTATCGATAAGACCACACAGGCCATGGACGCTTTCCAGTTCGACGAGACCATGAAGGCCATCCGGGGATTTGCCTGGGAGACCCTGGCCGACAATTACATCGAGCTGGTCAAGGCCAGGCTCTACGGCCCGGACAGCCCTGAGAAGAGAGCGGCACAGAGCACTCTTTTCAAGGCTTTGGAGACCATCGCCCGGCTCATGGCACCTTTTACCCCGTTCATCTCCGAGGAGATCTTCCATACTCTCAGAGGGAAGAGCGTGCATGTCCAGAGCTGGCCCAAGACATCCGGTATAGCCGTCGATCCGGCAGGTCTCGCCATCAAGGAGATTGCTGCATCTTTGAGGCGTTACAAGGCTGAATTGGGCATGGCCCTCAATTCGCCTCTTCCGGGAATTGTGGTTTATTCTGAGCTTGGGCTGGAGACCTTCGATCTGTCAGGTGTAGCCAACTCCAATGTGGATAGCCGGACGACTGGCCCTGAGATCGAGATGAAGCCCGTAGCCGTCAAGCCGCAGATGAAGATCCTGGGTCCCAGGTTTAAGGATAAGAGCGGCAAGATCATCAAGGCGTTAGGCGGCATGGACCCGGCTGATGTGGCAAGCCAGAAGGCCAAAGGATCTATTGCCGTATTGGTCGATGGCGAGACGATTGAAGTTCCGCCGGAGGCAGCCGAGATTGTCATGGAGACTCTTTCAGCGGGACTTGCCGTGGATGTTCTGAGACTGGAGAAGGCCACGGTGCTGGTTCGAAGATGATCGAGGTCGAGGTCAAGGCCCGCGCTCCAGAGGACATTGTCGAGAGGATCGCCGCCCTGGGAGCCAAATTAATGGTCGTGGAAAACCACCACGACATGTATTTCAATTCGCCGATTCGCGACTTTAAAAAGAGCGACGAAGCGCTCCGAATCCGTATCAAGGAGGACGGAGCCCGCCTGACCTACAAGGGCCCAAAGCTCGATCTCTCGACTAAATCGCGTAGGGAGTTGACTGTGAAGATCGATGATCATCAGCAGATGAAAGAGATCCTTCTCTCTCTTGGCTACGTCCTCTCCGCTCAGGTGAAGAAGCGCCGAAGCAAGTACACCTACCAGGGAGCAGTCCTTGCACTGGACGAGGTAGAGGGCCTGGGACGCTTCATCGAGGTGGAAGCAGAGGGCGCTGGAGACTATGAGTGCGAGAGAGAGAAGGTTTTAGCCATCATGGGTCGTCTGGGCCTCACCGAGTCGATTCGCAGTTCATACCTGGAGCTTCTCGAAGAGAGAGAACTCGGGCTTGCCGCAGGCAAGAGAGAGAAAATCTGATGACCGATAGTTCAAGGATTCATGTTCTGGTGATGCTGTTTTTCGTGATAGTAGTCCAGATCCTTGCTCTGGCCGTCACCCCGGCCATATCAGCGAGCGACAGCAGGGTCTTTCAGGATCCTACATCCACATCGAATCCGTTTATCTATATGATTCTCATCCTGGCTTTCACAGCTCTTCTTCTCCTGGCCATAAAGATGAATAAGAGCTGGATCATCAGCGGATTTATCCAATTATCGATAGCATTAAGCATATATTACCTGGTGGTGGCTTTTTTGCCGCCACTCCTGGCCCTGTTGCCCACTGCAGCCGTTCTCCTGTTCATTCGTTACTATCCGGAGTGGTATGTAGTCGATATCTTCGGCATTGCGGTCTGTGCAGGAATCAGCTCGCTTTTCGGAGTGAGCATGACGACTCTGCCTACCCTCATGCTCCTCATAATCCTGGCAGTCTATGATGCCATATCCGTCTACAAGACAAAGCATATGGTCTCGCTTGCAGAGGGCGTGATCAAGATGAAGGCACCGCTTCTCTTCGTGGTGCCGAAGAGCCGGAACTACAGCTTCAGGAAGGATCAGTCCCTGCTCACCCATGAGACGGGCGGCAGCCAGCCCCAGGCTGCAACCCCTCTGGCCAAGGGAAAAAGGGGCGCCTACTTCCTGGGGCTGGGAGACGCCATCATCCCAACAATCCTCGTCATCTCAGCCAACACATCGCTTCCAGCCGGCGGGCTATTCGGGGTGAACATCCCTGCGATTGGAGCAATGCTCGGCACCTATCTGGGCTTTCTCGCCCTCATGACGACGTCGCGAGACAGGCCCCAGGCGGGGTTGCCTTTTCTTAACAGCGGCGTGATACTGGGATTTTTGGCTGGGTGCGCGATAGCTGGTGTAAGGCCGTTTTAACGTATCTGGATTACTTGACTCCGGTTACGAGAAACTGATCTCCTGAGTGTCCCCACTTCAGATAATCGAGCGTTGTAAGGAGCTTCCTATTGAGGTCCGCCACAACGGCGATGTCCTTGAAGCCAATCTCCCTGAGGATCTCTAGGTCGGCCTCTGGTCGTTTCGCATTGCTTGACCACAATCTCTCTCTCCAGCCATCATCATTCGTGCTCTGATCATCGGGCCACCTCCACTCGGCCAATGCCGATGAGATGAGCGCCCACATTTTTTTTGTCCAGGGTTTGTCTCTGCTGCCGAGATACCAATTGCCGTCCACCACCACCAACCGCCCTCCGGGCCTCAGAACTCTATGCCATTCTGCAATGGCACTCTTCGGATCAGGAAGGCTCCAGAGAACATATCTGTTTACCACTGCATCGAATGACGCCTCGCTGAATGGCAGTTTTTCTGCGTCTGCCAATACCAGCTCCACAGAATTATGTAGAGTCGCGGAGTTCTCTCTCGCCTTTGCCAGCATCCTCTCGGATGCGTCGATTCCTGTGACATCATAGCCCATATCGGAGATCAGATTTGCCACAATTCCTGGTCCTGTCCCAACATCCAGTATCTTATGACGATTTCCTCCCAGGAATTCTGCGAATATCCTCTGCCATATGGTTTTATCTCTCCTAAAAAATATTACATGGCGAACGTTTTTGTCATAACCTGAAGCCCTTGTATTCCAGTGGCTTCGGATACGATCTTTCATGCGTCCGCCCTCCAGAAAAAAATGATGAGAATGACCACTCTCATCACCAATTTTTGTATTCGGGATATACGAAAGCACCTTGGTTTTTGATGTCGAAGTCTATGCGGCAGAAATTGTCTACATATTCTTGATGTATGGCCTCTGGATCAATATCCTGGAATAGGTCGGGATAGAACAATTTTGCCAGGTAAGCAGTGCCAATGATGTTGTTTCCCGCGCCGAGCAACAATAGGTAGTCCAGACAATATACATCATCATTTTTTACTGCATCAACATTGGCAAGCTCAGTGCGATTCATGACCTGCTCTTTTGAGGCGATCATCTTGGTCAGGTCATTAGTCTCATAACCACCATCGCCATAGCTTTCAACGCCTACAAATATGTATTTTGGATTTTCTTTTGTCACGAATTCGGGTTGTACTTCCAGCATTGCACCGTATTTGGGATCATTCGGCCCTATCACATCATCGAGGATATTTTTTCCTCCAGCCATCGTGATGATCTGACCGAGATTGCTGCCGGAGGCATAGCAGGAATAGGGTGTATACTCAAAGACGCATGTAGGCCTTTCTTCCTCCGGAATGGACTTCGTTCTGCTCGTGAATATGTCGTAGTACTTGGAATCCCAATCTATGAACCTCTCGGCCTCGGCCTCTTTGTCCAGAATATAACCATAGGTCCTTACATTCTTCACCAGTGTGTCCTGTTCGCGCATGTTGAGACAGATTAAAGGAATGCCATTGAGATTCTTCTCAAAGATGCGCTTCTGATCCAGGCCACCTATTAAGGCACTAGCTCGTTCGAGATTTGTCTGAACTGCATCTGGGTTCAAGCTGATGATCTTCTCGAAGTCGCAGTTGCTTGGGCTGTTCCCAACAAATGGCAGTTCTGCTAATTCCGGCAAAAACGTAATCTGTTTCGTTCTGTCTTGGCCATAGGCTACCAGTATGTCTTCAGCGTCCAAGATCCTGGTCATCTCAACTCCTGAATATCCCATGTTTACCAGGCGTTTGATGGGCTTGTTTACTGTTACATTCTCACCAAAAATATCTACAAATGTTAGCTTTTCTTCAGTACCATCCAGTATCTTTTGAAGCTGTTCTGTATCACTTCCATCGATCTTGCCATCAAAATTAGCATCGGCAAGTTTTGTGGCATCGTTTGTGCCCGACATTATGCCTTCAAGATACTGCAGATCGTCGTCATTCAGCAGATCGTCCATATTGGCGTTTCCGTAGATCTCAAGGACAAAGTCAGCAGCATCCGCAGAAAAAGATGTCAGAACCAGGCTGATCAGTATCCAATCAAAGCAGCTTCTTCTTTCCATAGACCGTCCTCCGTGTGTCTTCTGTTGCATCTCATCAATATTTAGCACTAAGCTATTGCTAGTTGATAACCATTGCGTATCAAAAACAAATATAGTAACACTAATAGTATACCAAGAAGTATATCAAGAATTCATTGAGATGTGAAATCGTTGTTCGTTGTTGGCCATTAAGGAAATCTGCCGCGTATCTTTCAGATCTTCAACTTGTTGCCCAATTCTTCCCCATCCTTCAGGGCGTGGTAGTTGACGCAAACGCAAGCGTCACTTTCAAGCCATTCTAAGACAACACAGTATAAATGAGCCGCAACACCTCGCAGACCCGCGTCAGAAACATATCGATTCCGAATGTCTGGCTATGGCTATCCGTCTTTGTCTCGGTAATGGCAATAATAACTAGCCTGTTGGGGATCTTTTTCCAAAAAACTTATTCCAGAGAGGCTGAAGCCTGGGCTGTCCAAGCCGTCGGGCAGGATTTTGCCAACTTGGCAGTTGTTGCTCTTATGCTCGTTTGCACTTATTATCTATCGAAAAAGTCGCTGAGAGCATACCTTGTCTGGTTGGGCGCTTTTATCTATCTTGTCTACGCCTTCGCAATCTATGCTTTCTTTATCCATTTCAATTTTCTATTTTTAGTTTATGTTTTAATCTTGGGCTTATCATTCTATACTCTTATCGGCGGGTTGATGACGGCAGATCCAACAATTTTGTCGCAGTCTCTGCTTCACAATACCAAATCGAAGATGGCAAGCGCGCTGTTGATGATCATAGGAATCTTGTTTGGATCACTATGGCTGAGCGAAATAGTCCCTGCTCTTCTCTCAAATAAAATACCATCGGACCTTGTTGAAACCGGATTGTGGGTAAATCCTATTCATGTATTGGATCTGGCCTTTGTATTGCCGGGCATGATCATCACCTCTGCATTGCTATGGCGAAAGAATCTATTGGGATTTCTGATGGCAGTGCCTCTTTTAATATTTTCAGCAACAATGGGCATGGGAATAATTGCCACATTCATCATTTCCGTAAAATATGGTATGCAGGTATTCTTTCCTGCAGGAATCATCGTTTGCTTAATTATTCTCCTAAGCATATATATTTCGTATCTATTCTTAAAAGAAGTGAATGAAAACTCAGGTCGAGCCTGATCTTGATAGTGATTGCGGGCCTGTTGCATCAGCTGGCATTCTTCCTGGGCGGAAAGCCCACAGAGCGCGTGGTCTTTTGGTCCTTTCTTCATTGGAGTCCTGGCGATCACAATGAGTCTTGAGGCCTTTGTGCTGAAATCTGTCTGTTTTCAGGGAAGATCTTCTTGAAACCGACAGCTTTTTTGCCCGGCCCGGACAGCTAAAAAGATGAGGTATAATCATGGCAGATGATGACCAGGCAGTCTTAGAGCACTATGTGCCATTCTGCCCCAAATGCGGCAACGA